>CALFIV010000204.1 GCA_937877295.1 uncultured Clostridia bacterium | reverse complement strand
TGCTGGATGGTGCGGTTGCCGTGTTCTGCGCTAAGGGCGGCGTTGAACCGCAGTCCGAAACGGTGTGGCGGCAGGCCATGAAATATCATGTTCCCTGCATTGCGTACGTCAACAAAATGGACATCACGGGAGCGGATTTTTTCCATGTGATGGACATGATGCGCGACCGTCTGGGTGCAACCCCGATCCCCGTGCAGCTTCCGATCGGAAGCGAAGCGAACTTCCGCGGCATTGTCGATCTCATATCGATGAAGGCCGAGGTGTATTACAACGACGACGGAACGGACATCCGTGAAGAGCCGATTCCCGAAAACTTACGCGACGATGCGGAGACGTACCGCACCGCGCTGATCGAGACGGTCATCGAACAGGATGAATCCCTTTTGGAGCGCTATTTCGAAGGCGACATGCCCAACGAACAGGAGTTGATCTCCTGCATTCGCAAGGCGACGATCGCAGGTACGGCCGTTCCGGTCACCTGCGGCACCTCGTACCGCAACAAGGGCGTGCAGCCGCTGCTGAACGCGATCGTTGATTTTCTGCCTTCGCCTTTGGACGTACCGCCCGCTGAGGGCACGGATCGCAAGGGCGAGAAGGAAATGATCGCAGAGCCGAGGGACGACGCGCCGTTTGCGGCGCTGGCGTTCAAGATCGTCACCGATCCGTTCGTCGGCAGACTCGCATTCGTGCGGGTATACAGCGGCACTCTGAAATCCAATTCCTACGTCTACAACGTCTCCAAGCAAAAGCGCGAGCGCGTCAGCAAGATCCTGCTGATGCACGCCGACGACCGTACCGAGCTGGAAGAGGTCCATGCGGGCGATATCTGCGCGTTGGTCGGGCTCAAGGAAACGTCCACGGGCGATACGCTCTGCGCTGAAAACCGCCAGATGCTCCTCGAGAGCATGGTCTTCCCGACGCCGGTCATTCAGGTCGCGATCGAACCGAAGACCAAGGCCGGACAGGAAAAGATGATGACGGCACTCTCTAAGCTCAGCGAGGAAGACCCGACCTTCCGTACCTATACGGACAAGGAAACGGGGCAAACCATCATCGCGGGGATGGGCGAGCTGCATCTGGAGATCATCGTCGATCGTCTGATCCGCGAATTCCGCGTGGAAGCCACGGTCGGCAAGCCGCAGGTCGCCTACAAGGAATCGATCAAAAAGCCCGTCACGTACGAATGCCGTTACGTGCGGCAGACCGGCGGACACGGACAGTTCGCGCATACCGTCATCGAGTTTGCGCCGCTGGAAAACCCCGAAGAAGGCGAAACGTACCGCTTCGTCAACAAGATCGTCGGCGGCGTGATCCCCAAGGAATTTATTCCTGCGATCGATCAGGGCATTCGCGACGCGCTGATGAGCGGTCCGCTCGGCGGATACGAGCTCATCAACATTCAGGCGACGCTGAAGGACGGCAGCTTTCACGAAGTCGATTCCAGCGATCTGGCGTTCCGCATTGCGGGTTCGCTGTCGGTCAAGGAAGGCATCACCAAGGACAACAGTGAGCTTTTCGAACCGATGATGAACGTCGAGGTGCTTGTGCCGGACGAATACTTAGGCGACATCGTGGGTAATCTCACGTCGCGGCGGTGCAAGATCTCCGGAATGGAGACACGGCAGGGCAGCACGGCGGTCAACGCAGTCTGTCCGCTCAGTGAAATGTTCGGGTATGCGACCGATCTGCGTTCGAGAACGCAGGGCAGAGGCACATTCACGATGCAGTTCTACCGCTACGACAAGGTTTCGGCCGCAATACAGGAGCAGATCCTGGGCAAATATAATTACTGGTTCTAACAACACAATTCAAAATTTATAAGGAGAACTACAATGGCAAAAGCAAAATTCGAACGCACGAAGCCGCATGTAAACATCGGCACGATCGGACACGTAGACCATGGCAAGACGACGC
>CALFIV010000203.1 GCA_937877295.1 uncultured Clostridia bacterium | reverse complement strand
TTGCCGCTCCATTGCAACGACCGCTTCATAATCGAACGGCGTCGTCGCAAGCGGCGGATATTTGGATTCGTCGTAGTTCCAGTAGTTCCGATAGCCGCTTCTCTGCTGTTTGGTCCACATAAAGCAGTTGACCCGATGCCGCGGCGTCCATGTCGGATCGTAGCAATACCAGCCCGTACCGACGTTGACATGCATCCAATAGTGGCGCGTCCGCTGCGGATAGATCTTGACGCGCTCGACGGACAGATACGGAATGCCGGTCTCATCGAGCAGCGCGCGCGTGACCGAATAGATGTTGTAGCAATCGCCCGTGCCGTACGTAAAGCCGTCATACGCCGCTTTGCGCCAGTCGGTGTAGTTGGTGTTCACGCCGTTGGCGTATTTCACCTGCTTTTGCACATAATCGAAAATTGCTTTCAGCTTCTCCGCATCCACCATATCGGGTGTTGTAATCTCCGACAGCGCCTGCCTTGCGAGCGAGCGGATCTCTTCCTCCGTCACCGTCTGTTCGATCAGCGTAAACGTGCATTCGCATACCGTTTCGTTGCCGCTCCGGTCCTTGGCGCGATACGCCACCCGGTATACGCCTTCCGCATGCGGATCGACCTCGGATTCCACCTCGACCTCCACGCGGCCGTCCACATCGTCCTCGGCAAACACCTCCTTGCGGTATGCAATCGTCTCGTTCACGTAGCAGATGCGGTCGATGACGCCGTAGATGTTTGGGCCGTTCGTATCCGTCAGCAGCTCAATTGAACGCTGCATGACCGTCACATTTCCGCATGCGTCCTCCGCGCGTACGGACACGGTCTGCAGTCCCGCTTGTTCCCAGTCCGGCTCTTGCACATAGGACAGTGTGACGCCGGTCAGGTCCGTCGCCGAAAAGAATGCCTCCGGCGCATAGACATGCTGCGTATAGAACCCGGACGTCAGCTTCGTTTCCTGCACCTGCGGCGGCGTCGTGTCGACGACCGTGATCGCCACCGTCTGTTCGACGCCGTTTGTACGGATCTCAACGGGAAATGTACCCGGCACTTCCGGAACAAACGCCGGGACTTCGATCTCGTCGCCTTCCTCGTTTTGAAAATCCATCGCGTTCAGCGGCTCGGTCCGCGCTTCGATCACCTTGGGCCGCACGCCGGAGATCAGCACCGTCGTCTGCACATCGGTCGTATTGCCGCCCTCATCCGTGAGACGCACCGTGACCGTCTGCGTCGTGCGCGAGCCATAGTCCGGCCGGCGCAAAAACGTATATATCAGCGTCGTTTCATCCGAGACATCCGTCACACAATCCTCAGCCGAAACCGTTTCACCCGGCAGCAGCAACAGCGTCAGCCCTTCCGCCTGCGGCGCGACGGTATCCTGCACGATCAACGAGGAAACGGAATGCAAGCCGCTTTCGGTCGTCACGCCGACACGCGTTGTACCGACATGCCGCATCTGCTCCTCTGTGATCGGACGGTCCAGCGTACCGCGGACGCCTTCCAGCAGAAAGTCCGCTGCAGCCGGCGGCTCTGCGCCTGCTTCCCGCGTGATGGACGGATGCGCGGCGCGGACCGAAAGATGCGCCGTAACCGTGCTTTGGTTGCCCGACCGGTCCGTCATGCGGATCGTAACATCCCGTTCGCCTTCATGCGCAAAGTCCGGCGGATCGGCAAATGTAAGCCGCACGACGTCCGCATCCTTCAGGTCATGAACAAATGCATCCGGGCCGAGCGGAACGCCGACAGCCGCTTCGCGATCCCGTGCCTCCGCCGTCGGCGCAACCGTATCGCGCACCCGCAAAAGCACCGGCGTGGGGACGCCGCCGATTTTCAGGTTCAGCACATGCAGCCCGAGTCCGGGCCGGGCGTCATCGAAATCCAGCGCTGCGTCGCGCGCGGTATAATCCTGCGCAAGCGGCGCGCCGTCGCCGTATTCCCGCGTCAGAACGGGACGCACCCCGCGATAATGGATCAGCACGGCAATGCATACAAAAAGCAAGCCCCCCGCGATCCAAAGGCCCGCGCGACGCTTGCGCGTTCGTTGCGATGTTACCGTATGCGTCATGCCGTTTGTGATGTAAAAAAGCCCGGAATTCCTTCCGGGCGGTGTTCGTTTCGGTCAGTCGCGAACCGCTTCGTCCATCGTGTTCTCGACGCCCGCGTCCTCAACCTGCGAGATTGCGCCGCGTGCAAAGACGAGCTTGACCTTGTCCGGACCGACGGAAAGCACAACGACGTCGTCCTTGATGGAAGAGATCGTGCCGTAGATACCGCCGATGGTGCGGACGCGGTCGCCCTGCTTCAATGCGCCGAGCATGTCCTTGACCTTCTTGTCGCGACGGCGCTGCGGGATGATCATAACGACGATCATCACAACGACGAGCAAAAGCGGAAGAAGAAGCGTCATCCAGCTGCCGGTCGTTGTGCTGCCTTCACTGCCGCCGGTCAGGCAACTGAGGCCGGAAACGTTTGCTGCCAAAACGGAAATTACTGCATTCAGAAACATATGTTTTAATCCTTTCCTGTGACTTTCTTTATTATACGAAATAAGCGGGTGTTCGTCAAGTATTTCGATTGTGAAAACTTTGGGGCATGAAAAAGGAGACATTCTCTGTCTCCTTTTCAAATTCACAGATGCATCATCCGCTGTGTTTTCTGTATCATCTTTTTTCCGTCACGCTTCATGCGGCGCGGAATGTCGGGATAAAGCGTACACATTGCGGTCGCGGCAGCCGCCGCGCCGACCGCGATCCCGAGACCCATCATTGCCATTCGCATCCGATCACCTCTTTCTTTTTTGAGGTTAGTATGCGAAGAAGCGCGCGTGTTTATTCCGCTTTGGGCGCTTCCTCTTTTTGTTGTTTTTTGGAGCGATAGTCCGCAATCGCCGCCTGCACCGCTTCCTGCGCGAGCACCGAGCAATGGATCTTCACCGGCGGCAGTCCTTCCAGCGCTTCCACCACCGCTTCGTTCGTCAGCTGTTCAACCTCCGCAAGCGGTCTGCCCTTGATGAGCTCCGTCGCCATCGAGCTTGTCGCGATTGCCGCGCCGCAGCCGAAGGTCTTGAACTTGACGTCTTCGACGACCTCATCGTCGTTGATTTTCAAAAACATCTGCATGATATCGCCGCATTTTGCATTGCCGACCGTGCCGACGCCCGAAGCATCGGGGATCTCGCCGACGTTGCGCGGATGCTGAAAATGATCCAAAACCTTTTCCGAATACTGCATTATTCAATCCCTCCTTTAGGATAAATCGGTGACATATCTCTGAGTCTCTGTACGATCGGCGGCAGAACCTCCAGCACGTAGTCGATCTCTTCGTCGGTGGTGAACTCCGAAAGCGTCATGCGCAGCGAGCCGTTTGCCGCCTCGTGCGTGATGCCCATCGAAAGCAGCACATGCGACGGATCGAGCGAGCCGGATGTACATGCCGAACCGGACGACGCTGCGATGCCCTGCAGATCGAGCATCAGGAGGATGCTTTCGCTTTCGATGTAGCGGATGCCGAAGTTGACGTTGTTCGGAAGTCTTTTTACGCGATCGCCGTTCAGATGTACGGTCGGGATGCGCGCCTCAACGCCTGCGATCAGCTTATCGCGCAAAGCGGTCATCTTCTGCATGTTCGCTTCGAGGTTCTGCGTCTGAATCTCCGGCGCTTTTGCAAGGCCTACGATGCCCGGCACATTCTCCGTGCCTGCGCGCTTCTTGTTCTCCTGACCGCCGCCGGTGATCATGGCCGGTACGCGCACGCCCTTTTTGATATAGACAGCGCCGACGCCCTTCGGACCGTGGAATTTATGCGCCGTCAAGGTCAAAAGGTCGATGTTCATGTCCTGCACATCCACCGGGATATGGCCAACCGCCTGCACTGCGTCGGTATGGAACAGCACGCCCGCTTCACGGCAGGCCTTGCCGATCTCCTTGACCGGTTCGATCGTGCCGACCTCGTTGTTTGCCATCATGATCGAAACGAGGATCGTCTCCGGGCGGATCGCCGCCTTAACGTCTTCGACGCTGACCAGACCGTTTTCGTCAACCGGCAGATACGTGACCGTCGCAAGGCCCTTGTCTTCGAGCTCCTGCAGCGTGTGCAGAATCGCATGGTGCTCAATCTGCGATGTAATGATATGGTTTCCCTTTTTGCGATACGCCTGCGCCACACCGCGCAGGATCATGTTGTCGCCCTCGCTGCCGCCGCCCGTGAAATAGATCTCCGACGGATTCGCCGCGTTCAGGCACTTCGCCACGGTACGGCGCGCGTCGTCGAGGCCTTTGTAGGCGTCACGCGCGAAGCTGTGGAAGCTCGAGGGGTTTCCGTAGAACTCGGAATAGTACGGGATCATCGCTTCGATGACCTCGGGCAGTACCTTGGTGGTTGCTGCATTGTCAAGATAAACGTGCATGTTCGATCCTCTTTTTCTGTTCGATATGATCTTCGGTGAGTTCGCCGATGGTCGTTTCATTCAAAACGGCATTGATACGGCTTTGCAGCTTCAAAAACAGCGGCCGCGCCGAGCAGGTGCAGGCATTTTCGCAAACCTTGCCTTCCGCGCTGACACACCCCGCAACGTCCGTGCTGCCCTCCAATGCGCGCAGCGCCTCGCCGACGCTGATCTCGACTGGATCTTTCGTCAGAAGATACCCGCCGCTCTTGCCGCGTGCGGTCGTGACAAGCCCCGCGCTCTTCAGCGAACGCATCAGCTGCTCGAGATACGCCTCCGAAATGCCCTGCTCCGCCGCAACAGCCGCCAGCGATACCGGACCGTCCCCGTATCGTGCCGCAAGCTCGACGACAGCGCGCAAGCCGTATGTGCCTTTGGTTGAAATTTTCATCTTAAATCCCTACCGTTTCACTCGGCTTAATCTTACTGTTATTTTACCCAAATGTCAAGCGTTTTACTCGCCTTTCCAAAATATACTTTTGGATGACAGAACCGGATTCCTGTGTTATACTGTCTGCATGGAAATCATTATTAAGAAACTGGAAACGGACGACGAGATTCGCGGCAAGGCATTTGTACATTGGCGCGGTTGGCACGAGGCGTATCCGGGGCTTGTCAGTCAGGAATACCTGGACCGTCTCACCTTGGAAACATGCGAGCAAAAGGCTTTTGCATGGCGGGACAACATTCTTGTTGCAAAGGACGGCGAACGCGTGGTCGGCTTTGTCGGATACGGACCGCGCGGCGAAGCAGCGCAAACCGTCGGCGAGGTCTTTGCACTGTACATTTTAAAGGAATACTACGGCACCGGTCTCGGACGGAGGCTGATGGATGCGGCGATCGAACAGCTTTCCGCATATCCGAAGATCGCGCTTTGGATGGTCAAGGGAAACGGCCGCGCGCTTCGTTTCTATGAGAAATACGGCTTTGCCCCAACCGGGAATGAGAAGCACGTTTCCTCGGTCAGCGCGCAGGGAATCGAACTGATGCGGGAACAATAAGCTCAAACAGAAACGGGAGAAGCGCTTGCCTCCCCCGCTTTTGTACCGTCCTTATAATGCCTGATTGATCATTTCGGCGATCAGCGCCTTCGGGCGTGCGCCGGCGCTCTGCTCCACAACGTCGCCGTCCTTGAAGAGCACGAGGTTCGGGATCGAGTTAACGCGATAGCGTTCGCAAAGCTCGGGTTCTTCATCGACGTTGACCTTCATGAACGTGACCTTACCGTCGTATTCCTCCGCAAGCTGCTCGATAAACGGACCGACCATGCGGCACGGACCGCACCATGTTGCCCAGAAATCCACCAGAACGGGAAGCTCGCCGTTGATGACGGAATCGAAATTGTCCAATGTACCTGTTACGATGTTTGCCATATTGATACTCCTTTCGTTTTGTTGAACCTTTTTATTCTTCCTCGGGGACGACTGCGATATGCAGTTCCTCAAGCTGTTTTGCGTCGACTGGATCGGGCGCGTTCGTCAGCGGGCAGGACGCGTTCTGCACCTTCGGGAACGCGATGACGTCGCGGATGCTCGCTGCGCCGCAGATCAGCATTGCCACGCGGTCCAGGCCGTACGCCAGACCGCCATGCGGCGGCGTGCCGTATTTCAGCGCGTCCAGCAGGAACTTGAACCGCGCTTCCGCCTGCTCTTTGCTTAACCCGATGACGTCGAACATCTTGCTTTGCAGCTCGGTCGAATGGATTCGGATTGAGCCGCCGCCGATCTCGTTGCCGTTCAGGACAATGTCGTACGCCTTTGCGCGAACCTTGCCCGGATCGGTATCCAGAAGCGCAAGGTCCTCGTCCATCGGGCTTGTGAACGGATGGTGCATCGCGACAAAGCGGTTTTCTTCCTCGCTCCACTCCAAAAGCGGGAATTCTGTGACCCACAGCAGATTGAACTTGTTCGGGTCGATGAGGTTCAGCTTGTCCGCGAGCTTCAGGCGCAGCGCGCCGAGCGAAGCCCAGACAACCGGGTTCTTGTCCGCAACGATGAAGAGCACGTCGCCCTGTTCGAAGTTTGCCTTTGCTTTGATCGCCTCAAGCTCTTCTTCCGTGAGGAACTTCGCGATCGGGGACTGCAGGCCTTCCGCCTTCCAGTTCATCCACGCAAGGCCCTTCGCCTTGTAGGTCTTGACAAATTCGCCCAAAGCGTCAATCTCCTTGCGACTGAAGCTTGCGCTTGCGCCCTTTGCGACAATGCCGCGCACAGAACCGCCCGCTGCGAGCGCGTTTTGGAACACGGAGAAACCGCAGTCTTTCACGCAAGCGGACAGGTCACAAAGCTCCATGCCGAACCGTGTGTCGGGCTTATCCGAGCCGTAGCGGTCCATCGCTTCCTGCCACGTAATGCGCGGCAGCGGCAGCTTGACCTCGTAACCGATCGTTTCTTTGAACAAGCGCGCAAGGAATCCCTCGTTGATTGCCATGACGTCGTCCGCTTCGACAAACGACATCTCAAGGTCGATCTGCGTAAAGT
>CALFIV010000202.1 GCA_937877295.1 uncultured Clostridia bacterium | reverse complement strand
GCACGGCGATTCTGTTACGATACACAATAGGAGTATTTGGGGGAGGATGCGTTTATGACGCTGGAAAACTGGCTCGGCATCGTCGGCGGCATCGCGATGTTCCTGTTCGGCATCAAGATCATGGGAACTGGCATCGAACGGCTCGCCGGGGCAAAGCTGAAATCGATCCTCGAAAAGCTGACGACCAATCGCTTTTTAGGGCTGTTTATGGGCATGCTGATCACCGGTATCATTCAGAGCTCGAACGCGGTTTCGGTCATGACGGTCGGGTTCGTCAATGCGGGGCTGATGCCCTTGGAAAACGCGGTCGGCGTCATCATGGGCGCAAACGTCGGTACGACGATCACCGGCCAGCTCATTGCGTTCAACATCGACATGTACGCGCCGATCCTTGCTTTTTTGGGCGTCATGGGCATGACGTTTCTCAAAAAGAAACCGTGGAACGACGCGCTGTATGCGCTGACCGGTCTCGGCCTGCTGTTTATGGGTATGATGTTCATGAAGGAGCACATGCTCTATCTCAAGAACGAGGAATGGTTCATCTCGCTGATCTCCAATCTGGAAAACCCGCTGCTTGCGGTGCTGGTCGGCACGGTCATGACGATGCTTCTGCAGAGCGTTTCGGCCTCGGTCGGCGTGCTGCAGGCGATGGCGGCCTCCGGCGCTTTGGGCGTGCATCCGCTTTCGATCGCGGTGTATCTGATCTGCGGCCAGAACATCGGCTGCACGATGGTCACGGTCATCGCCTCGGTCGGCGGCACGAAGGATGCGAAGCGCACCGCCTGTATCCATGTGCTGTTTAACGTGCTTGCATGCCTGATCTGCATGCTGCTTCTGCAGCTCTTCCCGGGCGTGATCGGGCTCATCGAGCACATCTCCGGCGCGGAGAATTATGCGCAGCAGCTTGCGAACGCGAACACGTTCCTGAAGGTCGGCGCGACGATCATCCTGTTCCCGCTTTCGTCGCTGCTCATCAAGCTTTCGCGGCTCATCATCCGCGGCGAGGACAAGCTCGACGGCAGACGGCTGATCCACGTCACCGGCAAGGATTTCGGCTCGTCCGTCACGGCGGTCGTATCGGCCGAGAAGGAAGTGGAGCGCATGTATCAGCTTGCGATGACCAATCTCAAGAAGGTCTATGCCGCGCTCACCGCGCCGCGAAAGGGCGATCTGGACGACATCGGCGAAAACGAAGAGACGCTCGATTATCTCAATTCCGAGATCTCCAAGGTGCTGGTCGAGATCAACCGCAACGGCCTCGGCGAAACGGACGCGCGCTCAGTCGACAAGATGCACCATGTCATTGTCGACTATGAACGCGTCGGCGACCATGCCAACAACATTGCCGGCTATCTCCAGCTGATGCGCGAACGCAAGCTCACGTTCTCCGAGGATGCGATGGACGAGATCGCGCCGCTGTTTTTGAAGGTCATCAACATCTTAGAGGACGCGCATACCTGCAAGGACAATCCCAAAGCGCAGTCGCTTGCGGGGATCGCCGCGCGCGAGCAGGAGGTGGACGATCTGGTGGACGAATACGAGAACCGGCACATCAAGCGGCTTTCGGCGGGCAAGTGTTCGGCCGAGGTCGGCATGTTCTACGTGGAGGCGCTCACCGATCTTGAGCGTATCAGCGACCACGCGCTGAATATTGCGGAAACCAGCGAGATATAAGACGGAAAGCCCTCCTTTTCGGGAGGGCTTCAGGCTGTCGTAAAAGGGGTCAGACCGTTTGCGGCGATATGTTTCGAATGAACA
>CALFIV010000201.1 GCA_937877295.1 uncultured Clostridia bacterium | reverse complement strand
CTATTATTATACAGTTTAATCATAAAGATATAAAGATTAAAATAGTAGGAATGAAAAGTATATTAAATTTGAGTAAAATGTTTTATGGATGTTATTTTTTATTAGAAATATCAGAATATACAAAATATTATGAGCGAAAGGAATTATCCGAAGAAATTTATAAAAATATAAATGATATAAATGAAAATAATCATGAAATATTTAATGCTACACTTATTTTTTATGATAATAATAATTATACTTCTCATATATTGGAAATACCAGAAAACAATGATTGTTCTTTAAAATATGATTATATAATGCCAAAATGCCCTGATGAGACAATTAAAACGGATAACACATCAAATGAATTAGATTGTTTTTCCAATATTAAAAAAATCGATCGAGGCTGGCACTGATTGCTATTGTTTGAGACATGAAAAATGGGCCTTCATACGAAAGCCCATTGAATACTCTGAAATCAGTTGACCTTGAGATAGCGGTTGAAGATGTATGCGGTTTTGCCGTTGTAGTCGACCTTGTACCAATTGCCGGTCTTGCCGAGCACCTTGAAGGTCGTGCCCTTCTTGGCGACGCCCAGAATCTTGGACGTGCTCGACGCTTCGCTTCGGATATTCACCTGCGTCTTGCAGTTGTAAACCGTACCGGTTTTGTCATCGATCGGTGTTGTTGAGCCGGAGTCGCCGGTTTTGATATAGCGCTTATAGACATAGGCGGTCTTACCGTTATAGTCGATTTTGACCCAATTGCCGGACGTGCCGAGTACCTCGAAGGTCTCGCCCCTCTTGGCGACGCCCATCAGCTTCGACGTGCTTGACGCTTTGGAACGTACGTTCACCTGTGTCTTGCAGTTGTAGATTGTACCTGTCTTGCCGGTCGGCTGCGGCGCAGGATCGGGCGTTTCACTGCCGACCTTTACGTAGTCATGGAACACATAGCCGACGGTCGAATCGGTGTACTGGATCTTGTACCACTTTCCATCCTCTTCTACGCCGAGCAGTTTGAACACCTTGCCCTTGTTGGCATATCCGAGGCGGGCCGCCTTGCTGCTCGGGCCTTTGCGTACGTTGACCGAATACTTGCAGTTGACGATCGTAACGCTTGTCCCGCTTGCTGCGCTCGCTGTGACCTCGAGCGTGACGGTCTTTTCCAGCAGCTTCTCATCCTTCTTCACTGCACGCACACGCACGGTCAGCTTGCCCGGCTCTTTCAGCGACGGTACGGTTTCGGACCAGTTCTTGCCGTCATCCTTGGAATACTCGATGGTGTATCCCTCGCCGTCCACAACCTTGGCGCTCAGTTTATGCGTTTTCCCGTCATACGCAACGGAGACGTCTTCGACGACCAGCTCCGCTGTCTTGACAGTGACGCGCTCCACGCCATCCGCCTTTTTGATGTAACCGGCTTCGGTCTTGAACCATTCGTTCCCATCCTCCGTCTCTGTCGAGAGATAACGGACGCGTTCACCGTTTTTCAGCTCCTTCGCCGGTGTTTCATCGGTGGGATTTTCATAGATCCCGACCGCGCTGCCGCTTTTGTTTTCGACGTACTCTTCGCTTGAAGCAGACGCCACCGCAGGAATCAGCGCAAACAGCATCACTGCCGCAAGCAACAACCCGGTCATTCGTTTCATCATGTTTCTGATACCTCCTTGCATGGATTGCTTTCATAAGATAAGACGATCGAGCCGACAAAAAAGTTGCATGAAGGCTCGAACTTCCCTATTTTTCTGCCGGTCTGCTCACCTCCCTACAAAAACTCGCAAAGTCTTCCCTCTGTTGCTTCCCATTATACAGCAGAGATGCAACAGAGTTGTCACAAAGTTGTAATGGAGTTGTAAAATATTACCGGATTTTAAAAAAAGATCCCGCGCAAGTTGCGCAGGATCTTGATCACGTGATTCAGTTTTCCGGATACGGATGCTCATTGAGATGCGTCTTGATCGCCTGAAAGGATGTATCGCTGATGACATGCTCGATGCGGCAGGCGTCCTCCGTGGCGGTCGCTTCGTCCACGCCGAGATCCATGAAAAGCTTCGAGAGCACGCGGTGCCGCTCATAGATGCGCTCCGCAACTTCCCTGCCGCTCTCCGTCAACGTGATATACCCGCGGCTGTCCACCTCGATATAGCCGCCTTCCTTCAGCAGTCCGACTGCTCGGCTCACCGACGGCTTGGAGAACGCCATCTCCTCCGCTACGTCAATCGAACGCACCGTATTCTTTTTTTGCGAGAGCACCAGGATCGTTTCCAGATACATCTCTCCGGATTCCATCAAAGCCATCAGCAACCCTCCTCCTTGATTTTATATGATTATACCGAACCGCCCACAAAAAAGCAAGTCAATCGCTGCAAAAAAAGTCGATAATTTCACTTGACACTTCATACGGCACGTTTTATAATGTCCACGATGGTTAGCGTTAGCTAATCAAATGTTTGCGCGTGCGATTAGCAATTGCTAATCGTATGCAACAGGAAGGAGACGAACCATGATGCCGTTGATTTTTGCAGATGACGGAGCGGTCAATGTGATCCGCAGCATCGGCGGATCGGAGGAGATCCGTCATCATCTGAACAATCTCGGTTTTGTCGTGGGCGGGACGGTGCAAATCATCTCACGCATGGGCGGAAACGTGATCGTCAATGTGAAGGAAACACGGGTGGCCATCGATGAACGGATGGCTCAAAAAATCATGATTTAGGAGGAAAACGATGAGAACACTCAGAGAAGTTAAGATCGGAGAGACCGTCAAGGTCAAGAAGCTCACGGGTGAAGGCGCGGTCAAGCGCCGCATCATGGACATGGGCATCACCAAGGGCGTGGAAATCTATGTCCGCAAGGTTGCGCCGCTGGGCGATCCCATGGAAGTCACGGTCCGCGGCTACGAGCTGTCCGTTCGCAAAGCCGACGCGGAAATGATTGAAATCGAAGAATAAGTTTTCAGAGGCAATGCCTCAATTTTTTTCAAAGCAACGGTTAGCTGAAACTAACCATAGAGGGAGGAAACTATGAATATTCGCATTGCCCTCGCGGGCAACCCGAACAGCGGTAAAACGACGTTGTTCAATGCGCTGACCGGCTCGAACCGGTTCGTCGGCAACTGGCCGGGCGTCACCGTGGAAAAGAAGGAAGGCAAGCTGAAAGGTCACAACGACGTGACGATCACCGACCTTCCGGGTATCTACTCGCTTTCTCCGTACACGATGGAGGAGGTTGTTGCAAGAAACTACCTGATCAACGAGCGTCCCGACGCGATCCTGAACATTGTCGACGGCACAAACCTTGAGCGCAACCTCTACCTCACCACGCAGCTTACCGAGCTCGGTATTCCGGTGGTCGTTGCGATCAACATGATGGACCTTGTGAAGAAGAACGGCGACAAGATCGACGTCAAGCGTCTTTCCGAACAGCTCGGCTGCAAGATCGTCGAGATCTCGGCATTGAAGGGCACGGGCATTATGGAAGCGGCGGAAGCCGCAGCCAAGGCCGCAAGCGGCGAAAAGACCGTTCCGCAGCACACGTTCTCCGGTCCGGTCGAGCATGCGCTCGCGCACATCGAAGAAGCGGTTGTGCATGGACTGCCCGAGGAGCAGCAGCGCTGGTACGCGATCAAGGTCTTTGAACGCGATGACAAGGTGCTCGAACAGCTCAAGATCCCGGCGGAAACCTTGAAGCACATTGAACAGGACATTCAGGCGGCCGAGAAGGAGCTTGACGACGATGCGGAAAGCATCATCACCAACGAGCGCTACATCTACATCGGCACGATCATCAAGCAGAGCTACAAGAAGAAGGGCGCGGGCAAGCTTTCGACCTCTGACAAGATCGACCGCATCGTGACCAACCGCTGGCTCGGTCTTCCGATCTTCGCGCTCGTCATGTTTATCGTCTACTGGGTAGCGATGGTCGGCGTCGGCGCACCGGCAACCGACTGGGCAAACGACGGTTTGTTCGGCGACGGCTGGCATCTTCTGGGCATCGGCAGTGGCGCAGCGGAAGAAGCGGCTGATGATTACACCGCGGCAATGAACGCAATGGACGCCTACGGCATCGAGATCGACACCGAAAACGAAGCCTTTGATGCGGACGCAACGCTCGCAGAGATCAAGGCGTTCACCTCCGACGAAGAAAAAGTAACGTACACAGTCATCGACGAAGAGACCCTGCAGCCTTCCGACATCGAGGTCTACTTTGATGCAGTTCCCGAAGATGCAGCTGAAGAAGAAGTCAACACAATGTCTTTCAAGGACGCAACCGGCTATTTGGAAGAAAATGGCTTTGACGAGCCCGATCCCGCCGATTACGGCGTATGGGTACCCGGTATTCCGGCGCTGATCGACAAGCTGCTGTGTGACGAAAACGGTGAGCCCCGTGTCGCCGATTGGCTCTACGGACTCATTCAGGACGGTATCGTCGCAGGCGTCGGCGCAGTCCTCGGCTTTGTGCCGCAGATGCTCGTTCTGTTCCTCATGCTGGCATTCCTCGAGGCGTGCGGCTACATGGCGCGTATCGCGTTCGTATTGGACCGTATCTTCCGTCGGTTCGGCATGTCCGGCAAATCCTTTATCCCGGTGCTGATCGGCACCGGCTGCGGCATCCCGGGCATCATGGCTTCGCGTACGATCGAGAACGAGCGTGACCGCCGTATGACGATTATGACCACTACGTTCATCCCCTGCGGTGCGAAAGTTCCGTTCATCGCGATGATCGCAGGCGCAATCTTCGGCGGTTCGCCGTTGGTCTCCGTCTCGGCATACTTCATCGGCATGGCGGCGATCATCGTTTCCGGCATTATGCTGAAGAAGACGCGCATGTTCGCAGGCGAGCCCGCTCCGTTCGTTATGGAACTTCCAGCATACCATTGGCCGACCCTCGGCAATGTGCTCCGCTCGATGTGGGAGCGCGGCTGGTCCTTCATCAAGAAGGCCGGTACGATCATCCTGCTCTCGACGATCGTGGTCTGGTTTCTCTCCCGCTTCGGCGTTGCAGACGGTGTGTTCCGCATGCTGGAGGATGATGAAATCAGCATGTCGCTGCTCGGCGTCGCGGGCCACTATGTAGAATGGCTGTTTGCACCGCTCGGCTGGGGTGAATGGCGCGCGGTCGTTGCGTCCGTCACCGGTCTTGTCGCGAAGGAAAACATCGTCGGCACGATGGGCGTTCTTTACGGCGGCGGCGAAGGAACGGTCTATCAGGCTCTGGCAGGCGCATTCACCGGCGTTTCCGGCTTCTCGTTCCTCGTGTTCAACCTGCTGTGCGCACCGTGCTTTGCGGCAATCGGCGCAATTAAGCGCGAGATGAACAGTGCGAAGTGGACGTGGTTTGCGATCGCCTATCAAACGCTTTTTGCCTATGCAATCGCGCTGATGATCTATCAGTTCGGTTCGATCTTCACCGGCAACATCAACGTGATCGGCCTGATCGCGGCATTCCTTGTGCTGATCGGCTTCATCTACATGCTGTTCATTAAGAAATACAAAGAAGCAACCAAGCTCACGAAAAACGTTCGTGTTTGATCCAATGCCGCCCCTTGAACGGTCGCGGGGCGGAAATTTTTCGGGAAAGGAGTGATCCTGTATGAAGGAATGGCTGGCTGCAAATATCACCAACATTCTGGTCTGTCTCGCGCTCGGCGGTGTCATCTTTCTGAGCATCTTTGCGACGCTTCAGAGCCGTAAGAAGGGCAAATCTCCGTGTGGAGGCAACTGTGCCTGCTGCGGCGCATGCACGGCTTGCAAGACCGCTCAGGAGGTGAAAAGCAAATGATCAAGACGGCCCTTCACATCGACGGCATGGCATGCAATATGTGCGAATCACACATCAACGATGTAATCCGCCGTACGTTCCGTGTTCATAAGGTCACCTCCTCCCACAAGAGCGGCATAACGGAGATCCTCTCCGACGAGCCGATCCCCGAAGAACACTTGCGGGAAGCGATTCATCCCACCGGCTATACGGTCCTTTCGTACGCTGCAGAACCGTACGAAAAGAAACGTCACCTCCTCTTCAGAAGATAACCTACCACCCCCACGCTTCCCATGAAAAGGTCTCCCGCAGGAGACCTTTTTCGTTCTGTCTGAAGCGCGTAAGCGAACCTTTACACCGCAGCCGAGCGGTGATACAATTGGATAATCGGAGGAAACGGTATGGAAGGCTTGAGAATCATCGATTACGACGACGCATATCGCGACGATATGATCTTTATGGTGCTGGAAGCAAAGGACGCACTGGGGCGAATCCCCCGCATCAATCCCGATCTTTTGGATATACAGGCGAACTATCTTGATCGTGGCGACCGCTTCTGGCTGGCGCTCGACGGGCATGACCGTGTGATCGGCTGCGTAGGCTATTCGCGCATTCCGGGCACAAACGAAGCGTTTTTGCACCGTCTCTATGTCAAAGCGTCCGAAAAGCGCCGCGGGATCGGATCTGCGCTATTGGAGACGGCGGAAGCGGAAATGCGGCTGCAGGGCATCGCCGCTGCAAGAGTCCATCTCGGCACGCCGAAGGAACAATGGTTTGAATCCTATGCGTTCTATCCGAAGCACGGCTATGCTTCGTACGCACCGGACTATCTGCAAAAGAAGCTGTGAGAAGATCTCCCGGCAGAGGCCTTTTCCGTTAAGAGACAGGCCGATTCTCCGCCGGAAAATCCTTCTTTTTTTGCCATAAGGTAATTCATTCTTGTGTGAAAACGGTGATATACGGCTCTCGCCGCGCGATATGTTTGCTGCGGCAAACGCGATATATGCCTCGCAGACTCGTCATACGTTATGAGATCCATTCCTCACGCCCCACAGGGCAAATCGTATCGAAGATATAACGTACCCGTTAGGGCATATCGCCCATTTCGAAAGGAATGGATATCGCTGCAAGGGCGACGCTCTTGCTCAGTATCCGAACGTGCGGTCGATCACCGTGCCGTCGATTGCGTTGATGGTGAGAAGCGTCATCTGATCAAATGCCGCCTTCTCCTCTTCGCTCAGCGTCCCGTGTTCGGTCGGCGTTGCATAGCCTAAAAAGTCCCAGACCGGCAGCAGATAATAGGCGTCGGAATCCTTTTGCTTGACGCGCATATAGCTGAGCTTGACGTCCTTTATGTGCAGATACATTGCATCCGCTTTTTCATCCAGAAAGATGCTCAAAAAAATGTTCTTCCGGAAAATCTCCGCAACCTTCTCGAACGGCAGCAGCCGGACGTTATCATTCACAGTCTCCGTCACGTGAAAGGGTTTCATCCACATGCAGCACACCGCGCGCCCGTGGCGCACCGCGACATTGACCGTCTCCTGCTCCGGCGCTTCGGTATACTCCAGCTCCATGTAGCCCGCCTCGAGCGCAGCAGCATCCGAGCCGTAATACTTGCCGGAAAAGCCGTGCACCGGGAGCCCGCAATAGCGCGGGGCAAAGCC
>CALFIV010000200.1 GCA_937877295.1 uncultured Clostridia bacterium | reverse complement strand
ATTTTGAGCACGTCGCCGGAAATCTCGATCCGCTGTCCGCCGAAGCCCTTGGGACTTTGGACGGCTCTCTGCAAAAGCCGCACGAGCTCGTCCTCCTGCAGCGCTTTCAGCACAAACACCTTGCAGCGCGAAAGAAGCGCGCCGTTGACCTCGAACGACGGGTTCTCGGTGGTTGCGCCGATCAGGATGATGCTGCCCTTTTCGACGAACGGCAGAAATGCATCCTGCTGCGCCTTGTTAAACCGGTGAATCTCGTCCACAAACACGATCGTGCGCGTGCCAAACCGCGTATTCTGGTCCGCCTGCTGCATCACCGTGCGGATCTCCTTGATCCCGCTTGTGACGGCCGAAAAGTTGATGAATTTCGCCTTGGTCTGGTGTGCAATCACGTACGCGAGTGTCGTCTTGCCGACGCCCGGAGGACCCCAGAAGATCATCGAGGATACGGCGTCCTGTTCGATGATGCGGCGAAGGATCTTGCCTTGGCCCAAAAGGTGCGTCTGCCCCACGATCTCATCGATCGTTTCCGGACGCAGCCGCGCCGCAAGCGGCTGTGCGAGCTGCCCGTCAAGCAGCGTCGGTTGACGGTTCATGGTCGTTCCTCCTTTTCGGCGTGTAGTTCATTATATCAAAGCTTCCGCTGCTTGACAACACAGGCAAAAAAGAAGCCGTTCAGAAAGCGCCGAATGTCATCCTGAGAAGCTTTGCTTTTAAGGATCTCGGAACGAAAAAGCCTTGCAAACCAACGCTTTTTCAAGCTTGCGTTCAGAGATTCTTTGCCCGTTGCTTCGCGCTCAGAATGACAGGCGTTCTTAACAGCTTCTGTTCGTTTCGGATCAATCCCAGATGCGGTACGCCATCAGGAAGTGTTCTTTCCAATAGGTCGAGGAAAGGATGGAATCGGTGGTGCGGACCTTGCCCTTCGAGGACGACGCGTCGATCATCCTGCCGTTGCCGAGATAGATGCCCACATGTCCCTTTGCCATCGAGCTGCCCTTGAAGACCAGCACGTCGCCGCGCTTGATGTCGCTCATCTTGGTGATGCGCAGATACTTGGTGCAGCTGCGCCATGTGATGCTCGTCATGTAGCTCTGCTTGACGCCCGCCTGATTGAGACACCAGTAGACGAAGCCGGAGCAGTCGAACGAGTTCGGACCCTTCGCGCCGCGCACGTACT
>CALFIV010000199.1 GCA_937877295.1 uncultured Clostridia bacterium | reverse complement strand
TAAACGGTATCACCGACGCGGACGCCGGAATATTCGCGCTGAACGCTTGCGTAAAGCGGGCCCGCCGTCCAGACATCAGCGACGACAATTCCGTCGCGTCTGTCCCTGTTCTTTGTCACAATCAGAAGCGCTTCGTTGTCCCGGTAAAGATTTGCGACGAGATGATGCAGAAACATGGTGCTGTTCTCGTTTCGGCTCGGATCTACATTCCACATGTAATACTCGGCCTTTTTCTCCTCTTTCCGGTTTTTGTACGTCCGAAATTCGCATCTTCCGAGCGCGTTTGCGATCATGTTCACACAGGTATAAAAAGCAAACTCCCTGATCCGGAACTCCTCATAAAGATTCCACAGGTCATCCGGGATATCTTGTGTGCTGAACTCTTGCTTTTGTCCCGTTGCGAACTTTGATTTGAGCCAGTCAATAATCTTCACGTTTCATCTCCTCACAGCTCGATCGCGCCAAATAACGGAATCTCTGGCCCGCCCGCGTTATCGATCTCTTTTTCCATGATCATGGAATGTACCAGTGCCATGAATGGGTCAGTTTTCCTTGATCGATATTCGATTTTTGCATAGTAATAGTTTCCGGTGTCCGATCCGATGCGTTTCGACGACCGGACACGCTTTGTGTTCTGTGTCGCCCACCGCAGCATAGGATTATCACCCCACCGGAACAGATGCCGCGTGAAGCAGTCCTGGATGACCGGCTCGACCGTCATGATGTCGGACGGACGAGCGAGCTTCACGCGCTTCTTGTCAGCCGGATCGAATCCGATTCTTTCAAACGCCTGCGATACAAGCGTCCATCTGAAGTGGTCGATCACGAGACTCACGATGTTGTAGTTCTTCCCGATTTCCGCAACGTATTCGGCAAGCAATTCCGGCGTGATCGTAGCGCTTTCGACAACCGTCAGAAGCCCCATATCAACCCATTTTCTCCAATTCGGCTTAATGCGGCCGACATACTTGCCGTTCGCACACATCCAGGCATGGCACAGGTCAAAGCGCTCTGAGCCCTGTTTGAAGTGGATATTTACCGCCGCCCAGTCGTTGAGCTCTGCATAGTCGACGCCAACCGTGCAGGCCCATCCGGACATATCAGGCAGCTGCATGTTCGTCGCCCGCACGTTCTCGTACGCCGTGACGCTCTGCTCCGTGGATCCCGCCCGGATCCCCATGCGCTTTGTCGGAAAAGACGAATGATTTTCCGGTTCGCGCTTCCACTCCTCATACTCGTTCGCGATCTGATGCTGCAGCACCGGAAGGTACCGCATCGACGGATTCGCTTTGTACCAGTTCAGCAGATCGTGGATCTCCGATATATCATCAAGCGACCAACAAAACGGCAAAAAACCGCGGTCGTCCTCGTCTTCAAACAGGATCCGATCCGTCCGCGCGATGTAATCATCAAGCGGGCCGTCCGATACGTCGCCGTTCGAGGAGAAGATGCCGGTGCGCGGATCGTCTTTCTTTCCAAGGCCGGTCTCGAAGACGTTGATCAGCGCGTAATCCTGATAGGCATG
>CALFIV010000198.1 GCA_937877295.1 uncultured Clostridia bacterium | reverse complement strand
GGGGCGTCCGGGAGGACGCCCCCTACAACAGATAAATGAATTGCCTGACGGTATGAAAAATGCTCAATATCCCTGCATCGGATTGATGACCGTGCCGTCGATCGCGTTGATGACCAAAAGCGGATTCATCATGTCGAAGCGTCGTTCCGTGATGCCGTATTCCACATGCTCCGGCGCATAGCGGAACGTGCCCGTGATAAACCAGACCGGCACCAGCAGACCGTGTTCCATGTCGTTCTTTTCGCGGATGCGGAACAAGCCTAACTGCACATCATCGATCACAATCGAGCCGTTTTCATAGTCTTCCTGTCCGTTCCATGCAAAATTCAGCTGCTGCTTCGTAATCTCCGAAATCTTCTCATACGGCAGCAGCGTCGTAGTTTCGGAGAGCACCTCGGTACAGCTCAGCGCGCCGCTCCATGAGAAGCCCATGATGCCGCCCGCGCTGTCGACGGATACTTCGATGCAGTCATACGGCCAGCTGCGATAGTATGCGTCGTCGCTGTTCTCATATGCCGCGTTTGCCGCAAACAGCATCGAAGCGCCCTGCACGTTCGGCGTGAGGAGCACAAGATAGCCCCAGGTGTTGAACGAGCCTTTGGCATCACCGTCGAGATACGCGTCGTTGCACCAATAGATGTCCGCAATGCCGTAATCCTCTGCGACGCCGCCGAGGATCGATTTGGCAAGGTCCGCCGCTTCAAGTGCCGTCAGAGCTGCGCCGTCCTGCTTTGCGGCATAGGCGGACGGGTCGATGCGGATCGAGGATTTCGCGTACGCGAAAAACGAATGGCTGCCGGTGGAGAATTCGTCTTCGCTGATTCTGCGGAAAAACCGGATGTTGCTGTCTCTACTGTATTCTTCGATATTCGCGTGATCGTACTTCCATGTTTCAAGCTGTTCGTCCGCGCTGCCGACGACTTCCAAGAAGTTCCAGCTGTTTGGGTTCGGATTGTCCTCCGGCACGGTCCCGTCCCATGGCTTGTTCGGCTCGACAGCGGACTGTTCCGGCAGGGAATTGTATTCCTGTTTCAGCGCTTCGATCTCCTGACGGTTGCGTTCGAGCATTTCTTCCCATTCGGACTCGGTACTGTCGGTATTGCGCATCCATTCCGCCTTGTCCTCCGGACGGCAATCCAATGCATCCATGAGGATCCGGATTCTGTTTGCCACATCCTCGCGGGTGCGCGGGCGGCGCTCCCAGATATAGAGATCGTCCTTGCCGAACAGACGGCGATAGATTTCAAGACGCTCCTCGTTTGTGAGCCGCCGATGCTCCACGCGCACCAGCGGGAATCCGCTATCGGTCTTGACGCGGATCGGTACATCGGCCGTCACATGCACGTTCGACACGCTCGTATCGAAATCGCATTGAAACCGATCCGGAAACTGCGTTTTGACCGGCGCGAGCGCCGCCTCGCCGCGTTCGGCTTCCTCGGACAGCACCGTGTCGATCAGGACGTTCGTGTCCTTTTGCTTCACCGCGTCCGCTTCCGGTGTGGGCACACAGGCGAGCAGCAGGGTCAGTGCAAAGAATATGATAACGATTCGTTTCATATGGTTTCTCCTTTCATGCGCCTTGGCGCAATGCATGGCTTCAACGATATGCGGCTGACGCCGCGCGATATGTTTGCTTGCTCAATATCCGACCTGGCGGTCGATCACGCTGCCGTCGACGGCGTTGATTGAGAGGACGCATTCGGTATGATCATGCCATGCGCCGTCCTCGCCCCAACCGTTGTCCATCGCGAAATCCCACACCGGCATCAGATAGTACTCGTTCGAATCGGGCTTGCGGAGCAGCGCATAGCAGAGCCGGATAGAGCGCACACGGAGGGTTTGTTCGTCTTCCTTGCCGTCGATCTTGTCGAGATAGTAGTTCAAAAATATGTGCGAGCGAAAGAGCTCCATGATTTTCAAAAACGGCAGCAGCGTCACGTTTTCGTTCTCCGTGCCGAGCAGTTCCATTGCGTTCTCCCAATTGAATAAAACCACTTCTCCGTCGCAAAGATAGAGCTCAATGCGCTCTTTCGGCAGATTCATGGTGTAATCCATCTCGAATCCCGCCGACTGCACCGCAGTGTCGGAACCGTGATTGGTGTATCCGGGGTAGCAGACGATGCCGTTGTATGCGGGCAGCAGCTCGATGATATAGGTCGAATGCGACTGATCGAAGCGTTGTCCGTCGAAGCCGTCCGCATCCTCCATCCGCGAAATGCTCATCGGGACAAAAACGGCGTCGAAGCGCTCGGAAAGCCAATTGAGCGCCGTTTGCACCGCCTGCTGTTCCACGTCCGTGCGGATCGGATGCTGCGGCAGATATGAGGAAACGAACGTGTAGCCGGTGGCGGTATAGCTCACGCTTTCGGTGATCGCGACTTCGCTGTTGTCGATGTCGGCGGGGTAGATGCGCGCATCCGAAAAGCTGCCGGTCCAAGGATACATGGTTTCGTCGACCTCCAGCTTTTGCAGCGCCCGGACGTACTGGTTGCGCTCGACCTCCGCGTCGTTGACCCAGCTTTGCTTTTCCTCCTGCGTGCCGTTGGGGCTGTTCCAGAGATGCTCGATATAGTTCTGATAGCGTTCGATTGTCTTCTTTAACATGTCACGTTCGGCAATGGAACGGTTGAATTCGTAGTACGGTCCGTCGCCCAAAATGGATTGCACGATGTGTTCCTTTTCGGCTGCGGAGAACTGCCTTTGCCCGATGGAGCAGACCGGAATCGCCGTGACGTCCGGAATCTCCACCGCGGCGTCGATATCGATGTGCAGCGTACCGCCCCATACATGGTCGGTCAGCTCTTCCTTGACGGTCTCCGGCGCGCCGAGGCGGCTTCTGAGCGAACGCGTCTCGTCCTCCGACGCATATGCCTCGACCGCATCCGTGTCGATCAGCTCTTCCAATCGCCCCTCCGCCTTGTTTGTCACGATCTCTTCCTCCGGCGTGGGCACGCAGGCGAGAAGAAACACGAGCGCAAGGATGCATGGCAAAATTCGTTTCATGTGGTTGTCCTCCTTATCAGGTACTGCAATCAGCATAGCATGGAGATTCGTCCAAAACGCGTCCGAGTTGTAAGAGAGTTGTAAAATCGGTACGGAAGTTGTAACAGAGTTGTAAAATCGTGCAAAAAACGCACAAAAATGAATTGCGGACTCTGTCCGCATAAAAGACTTGACAAACGAAGAATAATCGGTATAATAGACGGAGTGTAAAGGAAAATGCCTTTACACATCGGAGCAAGGTATGGAACGATTATTCGAACTGGGCATGCTGTTGGATCGGTACGAGCCGATTCTGACCGAACGGCAGAGGAGCATCCTGCGGCAGTACACGGACGAGAACTGTTCGCTTGCGGAGATTGCCGAACGCGAGGGCATCTCGCGGCAGGGCGTACGCGATATCTTAACGCGTGCGGAACGGCAGCTTCGCGAGACGGAAGCCGCTGTGGGTCTGATTCGCAAGGAAGCACGCCAGAACGCGGAGATCCGGGCGATGCGCAATCGCTTCAAGGATGTGCCGCTGAGCGTTGCCGATCGCGATGCGCTGGAACGGCATCTCAATCGAATCGGGAGCATTTGGGAGGACGAAGATGGCATTTGAAGGCATTTCATCCAAACTGCAAAACGTATTCAAAAAGCTGACCGGTAAGGGCCGCCTTTCCGAGCGTGACGTCAAGGACGCGATGCGTGAGATCAAGCTGGCGCTCCTTGAAGCGGACGTCAACTTCCTTGTCGTCAAGGATTTTGTCAAGCGCGTCGAAGCGCGGGCGGTCGGCACGGATGTGCTCGAAAGCCTGACGCCGGGGCAGATGGTCATCAAGATCGTCAACGAAGAGCTGACCTCCTTGATGGGCAGCACCAACAGTAAGCTTGATTTCGGCCCGAAAAAGCCTGCGGTCATTCTGATGGCGGGTCTGCAGGGTGCGGGCAAGACGACGATGTGCGGCAAGCTTGCGATTCTGCTGAAAAAGCAGTACGGAAAGTCTCCTTTGCTCTGCGCATGCGATATCTACCGTCCCGCGGCGATCGAGCAGTTGAAGGTTGTGGGATCGAAAGCGGACGTCCCGGTTTATGAGCACGGCACGCAAGATCCGACAAAGACCGTCAAAGAAGCGATCGAGGAAGCGAAGCGTACGTTCAAGGACGTCGTGATCGTCGATACGGCAGGCCGACTGCACATCGACGAGGACATGATGGAGGAGCTGAAGCGCATTCGAGAGATCGCTGAACCTGCGGAAATCCTGCTCACCGTCGACGCTATGACCGGTCAGGACGCGGTCAACGTCGCAAAGGCGTTCAACGAAGCCGTCCCGCTGACCGGCGTCGTTCTGACAAAGCTCGACGGCGATACGCGCGGCGGCGCGGCGCTGTCGGTCCGTGCGGTGACGGGCAAGCCGAGATCGGAAGAGCACA
>CALFIV010000197.1 GCA_937877295.1 uncultured Clostridia bacterium | reverse complement strand
AGCTGCGCGATTTCGTCCTCCGAAAAACCGCCCTCCGGACCGATGATGATCGCGGCGCGCGACACCGGATGCGCACGCAGAGCGGTTTTCAACGATACGGTGCGTTCGTTTTCATATGCGGCCAGCACGGTATCGAATCCCGAAAAGTCCAATGCGCACAATGCGGCCGGCAGTTGAACCTCTGGGATTTTTCCGCGGCGGCTCTGCTTTGCCGCCTCCTCGGCTACGCGCTGCCAGCGTTCGATGCGGCCTTCGTACGGCGGTTTCAGCACTACCACGCAGCGTTCGGACTGCACCGGTACAAACGCGTCCGCACCGAGCTCGACGCATTTCTGAATGATCGTCTCCATCTTGCCCGCTTTGGGCAGGCACTGGAACAGCGTGACCGAAACGGCAGGCTCGCTTGTCGCCTTGCGCCAAGAACCGGTGGAAAATGTCACCGCATCGGGCGCGATCGCAGAGATTTCGGCGTCGCATTCGTTGCCCCGCCCGTCGCAGAGCTGGACGCAGTCTCCCGGACGAAGCCGCAGCACACGCGAAATGTGCTTGACGTCGTCGCCGCGCACCGTCGCCGTATTCGGTTGAATCTCATCGGTAAAAAATCTGTGCATATTATCTGCAAAGGAAGGCGTTCCAGCCTTCGGCCTTCGAATGCTCCGCCACGGCAAAGCCGCTGGCGTTCAGTGCCTTGACGACCTCGTCGACACGTTCGTCGATGACGCCCGAAACGAGGAACACGCCGCCCGGTGCGGTGAGCGCGCGGGCCTGCGGCGCAAGCGCGATAATCACATCCGCCACGATGTTTGCCGCCACGACCGGGTACTGCCCCGCGATCTTCTTTTGCAGACGCGTATCTTGGAGCACATTGCCGATCAGCACATGGTAGTGTGTGTCGTCAATGCCGTTCATTGCTGCGTTTTCATAGGCTATCGATTCCGCGATCGGATCGATGTCCACCGCCGTTGCATCGACCGCGCCCAAAAGCCTTGCTGCAATCGAAAGAATGCCGCTGCCGCAGCCGAGATCGAGCATGGTATCGCCGGAGCGCACCGTCTTTTCCAAAAACTCGAGACACATGCGCGTCGTGTGGTGCGCGCCTGTGCCGAACGCCATGCCGGGGTCGAGCTTCAGCACGATGCGGTCCGTTTCCGGCTGTTGCTCCCACGACGGCAAAACCAAGAGCCGCGTGCCGATCTCAAGCGGTTTGTAAAGATCGGAAGAGCGTCGTGTAGGGAAAGAG
>CALFIV010000196.1 GCA_937877295.1 uncultured Clostridia bacterium | reverse complement strand
CGGGCCAGACCCGGCCGTTTCGTCAGCTTTAAAAGCCGCATGCGCCCGTCCATGGCTTCCCGGTAGGACTCCAGCGAGGGCGTGGCGGAACCCGCGATCACCTTTGCGCCTTCATGCCCGGCCCGGAAATATGCCACCTCCCGGGCATGATAGCGGGGAACCTGCTCGCTGTTATACGAACGCTCGTGCTCCTCGTCGATCACGATGAGGCCCAGTTGATCGAAGGGCGCGAACACCGCGGACCGGGCGCCGATGACAAGGGAGACGCGGCCGTCCCGGATCTTGGCGTATTCCACGCTTTTCTGCGCCGGCGTCAGCTTGCTGTGCAGCACCGCGATGCGGTCGCCGAACCGGTCCGTAAACCGGCCGACCGTCTGTGGCGTCAGAGAAATTTCCGGTACAAGCACGATGGCTTGACCGCCTGCGGATAGGCAATCCTCGATCGCTTTCAGATAAACCTCGGTTTTACCGCTGCCGGTGACGCCGTGCAGCAGAAGCACCGAGCCGTTTTGTGCCTGCATCGCCTCGTCGATCGCCTGCGCCGCGGCTTTTTGCGATTCGGTAAGCGTGTGAAGCGGCGCGCGCAGCTTCATGCTTTTCGGACGTCGAAAGACCGTTTCGTCCTGTTCCACAAGAAATCCGCGCTTGATGAGCGCATGGATCGACGGCGTGGAATTGGGATAGAACGCGTTGATGTCCGGTATGGACGCCTGCGCGTTGATCTTGGCAACCAGTTCAAGCACCTGCCGCTGCTTCGGCGCACGCTCCAGCTCTCGGATTGCCGCTTCGAGATCGAGTTCGTCCGCAAGACGGACGGTGCGCACGCGTTTTTCCTTGACGCGCATACCCCTCAGCTTCGCCGGGATCATTAGCCGCAGTGCATCGACAAACAGGCAATGGTAGGCCTCCTGCATCCATTCGGCAAGCCGGATTTGTTCGGGCAGCAGAACGGGGTAGGGCTCGATGATCTTTGCAATATCCTTGATCTCCGGATAGTCAGCAGATTCCTTGACCGCGACGACAAAGCCCTCTTTGAGATGGTCGCCGAGCCCGAACGGCGCAAGCACATGATGCCCGACGGACACGGGAAGTCCCTCGGGAATGCGATAGGTGAACCGTTTGTCCACCGCGCTGTGCGCGATATCGACTACAATCTCGGCAAACATCTGTTTCTCCTGATAAGCCAAAAGAAGCCCGTTACGCGAACGCAACGGGCCAAAGAAGATCGATCAGACCTCTTTCGGTGCGTTCAACACAAGCTTGTTGTGGTAGAGTTCGTCCACCGCCATCGAGACCGGCTTATTTGAGCCGAGCTTTTCAGGATGGTCCTGCAGCTGACGCGCACGGTTTGCAACCGCCGTCACGAGCAGATAGCGGCAGCCCGCTTTCTTCACCAGCTCGTTCAGAGAAGGATAATTCATCATATTGTTTCGCCTCCTGATAATTTCGTAATCAATTCTTCGTTCCGTCCGGTCCGGTTCAGTTCGGCCGAAAGGATCGCTTCCATATCGCATACTGCCTCGTCGACGACGTCGTTGACGACCATGTAATCGTAGTCCGGCAGTTTTTTGAGCTCTTCCAAAGCGGTGGCCGTGCGCACGTCGATCGATTCCTGCGTCTCCGTTCCGCGTCCCACCAGCCGATCCTTCAGGATCTTCAGAGACGGGGGAGCGATAAAGACGAGCACCGCGTCGGGACAGGCTTCTTTGACCTTCATCGCGCCTTGCACGTCGATCTCCAAAATGACGTGATTGCCCTTGCTGCGTTCCGCTTCGACGAACGCTTTCGGCGTGCCGTAGTAGTTCATGCCGAAGACGTGCATGTATTCGAGAAAAGCGTTCTGTTCGACCATGGCGTCGAATTCTTCTTTGGTTTTGAAGAAGTAATGAACGCCTTCGATTTCGCCGGGACGCGGCGCGCGTGTCGTGGCGGAAACGCTCATTTTGATCTCCGGATGTTTAGCCATCAGAGCGGCGTCCACAGTACCCTTGCCGACGCCGGCAGGACCGGAGACGACGATCAACAGACCCTTTTTCTTTCTTGCCATGCGAAAAACTCCAATCTCTTTATCCTTCCGCGCTGTAATCGGCGTTCAACCGCCGCGCGATGGTTTCCGACTGCAATGCCGAGAGAATCACATGTCCGCTGTCCATCATCAGCACGGCGCGTGTTTTGCGGCCGCAGCTTGCGTCGATCAGCATCCGGTGATCGCGCGCGTCCTGAATGAGACGCTTGACCGGCGCGGAATCCGGTACGACGACCGCAATGATGCGCTGCGCCGAAACGATATTGCCGAAGCCGACCGAGACGAGATTCATTTCCTTCATGCGATCACTCCACGTTCTGGATCTGCTCGCGCAGCTTTTCGATCTCCGCCTTGCAGCTCAATACGGCTTTGGTCAGTTCGGCGTCGTTCGCCTTGCTGCCGATCGTATTGCATTCGCGGTTCATCTCCTGCACGATGAAGTCCATATTGCGGCCGACCGGTTCGGCCGATTCGAGATACGCGCGAAACTGCGTGATGTGACTCTTCAATCGCACCAGCTCCTCGTCGATGCAGCAACGGTCCGCAAACAGCGCGATCTCCGTTGCAAGCCGTGCGCGATCGATCTCTGTATCGGAAAGAACCGATTCGATGCGCTCATTCAGCTTTTTGCGGTAGTCCTCGGCCACAAACGGCGCGCGGACAAGAATCTCGGCGCGATACGCGTCCATATGATCGACGCCTTCCGAAAGAGCGGCCTTCAGCCGTTCGCCTTCTTGAGCGCGCATGATGAGCATGCCGTCCAGTGCGGCGTCGACCGCTTCGTTTGCAAGCGCGATCAGCGCGTCGGTATCCTCATCGGCAGGGACGATCTCGGTGACGTCCGGCAGACGCAGCACGTTTGAGAGCGTCAGATCGTTTTCAAGACCGAGCGACGCATTCGCGTCGTTTGCCGCCCGCACATAGGCCGAAAGCAGAGCGCTGTCCACGCGCACGGCCTTGCTGTCGCTGCGCGTATTGCGATAGTTGACAAACACGTCGACGTGTCCGCGGCTGAGCCGCTTGGACAACGCGGCCCGCAGCGGATCTTCGATGCATGAAAGCAGACGCGGAAGCCGCATCGACACATCCAGAAACCGATGGTTGACGCTCTTCAGTTCGACGGTCATTTCGCGTCCGTCGCGGGCAGCCGTGCCCTTTCCGTATCCGGTCATGCTGTTCATAGGTTCTTCCTCCGCAAATCCATAGTATAACACATCACGTTTCAGAAAAACAAGTGCTCAGTCCATGTTTTCTGCGTCGGAATGCGCAAAAAGTCGATAAAGCTCGTCCGTATCCGGCGGATCGATCGGACTTCCGTCCGAAAATGCATAACCGGACTCCGTGATACGCCCGATCACTGCGGCGGGAATGCCGGCGTCCTGAAGCGCTGCCGTCATGGCTGCACCGTCCGGACAGGCAATCAGCATGGAACCGCTTGCAATGAGGCGGCAGGGGTCAAGGCCGAGCGTTTCGCAGAACAGAGCCGTTTCCTCACGCACCGGGATCGCGTCCTTTTCCACGATCACGCCGCAATGTGATTGCGCGCTCAGTTCCCAAACCGCGCCGAGTACGCCGCCTTCCGTGACGTCGTGCATCGCATGCGCGCCGAGGCGGAGCGCAACGCGGCTCTCGGGAACGACGGATAGGTATTCGGAAAAACCGCGAGCAGAAGAGAGTAGGGCAGGAGGAATTGCCGCGAGCCGGTCCGCAAAGTCGGTCGCCATGAGCAGCGTTCCCTCAAGACCGGCCCATTTTGTCATGACGATTGCGTCGCCCGGCTTTGCGCCGCAAAGCAACTTTCTTCGAGGCGTCTTGGCGAGCACGGTCGTGCAGGTGGTGACGCGCGTGACCGCGTCCGTTACCTCGGTGTGTCCGCCCAAAATGTCGACGTTCGCCGCGTTTGCCGCAGCTTTCAGATCGTTCGCGATTTGATCGACCATCTCTTCGGTTGCGTCCGGCGGCAGCAAAAGCGTCACCAAAAGGCCCACCGGCTCTGCGCCGCCCGCTGCGGCGTCGTTGCAGTTGACATGCACGGAGAGCGCACCGATGTGCTTCCAGTCGGCGGAGGTGATGGGGTCGCAGCTGGTCACGATCAGATCGTCCCCGAAATCGAGCGTCGCGCAGTCCATGCCGATGCGCGGCGCGCCGAACGATTCGCTGCGCGTTTTCGGGAATTTTTGGAGGATCAGACGTTCCAATGTATCGTTGTCGAGTTTACCGAGTTTCATAATCCCAATCTTGCTAAAAACTCTGCTTCGCTGAGCATCGGAACGCCCAAGGCCAGCGCCTTGTCCGCCTTGCTGCCGGCCGCTTCGCCGACCACGACGAACGAGGTCTTTTTGGAGACGCTGCCGGCCGCTTTGCCGCCGTTCTGTTCGACCAGATTTTCCGCATCGCGCCGGGAAAGCGTCGCGAGCGTGCCGGTGATGACGACCGTCATGCCCTGCAAAGGCAGATTGGCACGTTCGAACTTTTGCGCTTCCTCAGGCTGTACGCCGTGCGCGAGCAGCAGATCGACCTGCCCGGAAATGCGCGGATCGCGGAAGAAATCATAGATATCCTGCGCAACCACGTCGCCCACGTCGTCGATTGCGGAAAGCTCCGCTTTTTCGGCGTGCCGCAGCGCTTCGAGCGTGCCGAAGGTGCGCGCAAGGTCCTTGGCGGTCTTTACCCCGACGTTGGGAATGCCGAGCGCAAACAGGAATGCGGAGAGCGGACGGTGCTTGCTCGCTTCGAGCGCGTTAATCAGATTCTGCGCCTTCTTTTCACCGAAGCGGTCGAGCACCGCAAGCTGTTCGCCGGTGAGCTCATAGAGCTCCGGGATCGTCGTAATGCCGAACGCGTCGATCAGCTGTTCCGCCGTTTTGCCCGCAAAGGTGTCGATGTCCATGGCGTCGCGGGAGGCATAGTGCTCAAGCCGCGCCGCAATCTGCGGACGGCAGGAGAGCGTGTTGGTGCAGTAGAGATGCGCGCCGCGCATTTCCACATGCGCGCCGCATTGCGGGCAAACCGCGGGTTTTTCGACGGGACGGATCGGCTTGTCGTCGGGAACAGCGCCGAGGATCTCCGGGATCACATCGTTGCTGCGGCGAATGAACACGCGCGAGCCGATCCCGACCCGCTTGCGCTGCACGTCGTCCCAGTTGTTGAGCGTCGCCTTGCGCACCGTCACGCCCGAGAATTCCACGGGATCGATGTGCGCCAGCGGCGTCAGCTTGCCGGTCCTGCCGACCTCCCATGTCACGTCGTTGACCGTCGCGGTTAATTCTTCGGCGGCAAATTTGTACGCCATTGCCCACCGCGGGAACTTCTCGGTCGCGCCTAAGCGTTCGCGCAGCGCAAAATCCGTAACCTTTACGACCATGCCGTCGATCAGAAAATCGAGTGTGTCGCGCCGTTCGGCGGCAAGATCGATCTCTTTGAGAATCTCGTCGACGGTTTTCAGATATCGAACAAACGGGCAGACAGGGAAGCCGTTCTCTTTTAAAAACGCAAGCATTTCTGCCTGATCGTGAAGCTCTTTTCCTTCGATGTAGCCGACGTTGTAGCAGAACACGTCGAGCTTTCGCGCCGCCGTTACCGCCGGATCGAGATTGCGCAAAGCGCCGGCTGCAGCGTTGCGCGCATTTTTCAGAGGCTCGGTTGCCGTGCGGTTGTAGGCCTCAAGCACCGAGAGCCGCATGATGCATTCGCCCTGCACCTCCATGCGGCCTTTGAACGGAATCGTCAGCGGAATCGTGCGGATCGTTCTGAGCTGCGGAAGGATCGCCTCGCCGGTTACGCCGTTGCCGCGCGTCGCGCCCTGCACCAGTACGCCGTTATCATAGGTCAGGTTGACGGTCAGACCGTCGAACTTGT
>CALFIV010000195.1 GCA_937877295.1 uncultured Clostridia bacterium | reverse complement strand
CTGCTTGTGCTGACGCTTGCGGCGGTGGTTGCGGTCTGGTTCTGTGTGTTGTTGTTGCCGCAGGCCGCAAGCGTCAGCACAAGCAGTGCGGCGAGCACAACTGCAAGCAGTTTTTTCATGTGTTTCATAGATGAATCATCCTTTCTGATGTCTATACCATTATGATTGCGCCACGAACCGCAGCAGCATATCGCGGTCTACCAACCGGACGTTTTTGCCGTCGCGGTGCACCGCGCCGTGCTGTTCCAGCGATGCGAACGCCCGATAGAGCGACGCGCGGCCGATGTGCAGCAGTACTGCCAGCCGGCTCATGGACAGATCGAGTTCGAACGTTTTGTAATCGCCGAAGCCGCGCAGCAGGTATTGCGCCAGCTTTTGCTCCGCAGAACCGCCGGCATAGCGGCCGACCCGGCTGCCGAGCAGCGCGATCTGCCGGGAAAGATGGCGGATATAGCGAAACGCGAAGCCGCTGTCGCGTTCGAGCAGCAGCGTGACGGCGCTTTTGGAAAGCAGGGCCGCCTCCCCGGCCTTGCCTGCAATCAGATTGCCGACCGGCGTCCGGGCGCCGGAATAGAGCGCTTCGCCGCCGAACAGATCGCCCGGCTGCAGCGTTTGCAGCGGCACTTCGCCGTTTTCGCTTTGCACCAGCACTTCACCGCGCAGCAAAAGTCCGAGCGCGGGTATGCCGTCGATTGCACAAGCAAGCGTTTCTTCGCGTACAAAACGGACGAAAGAAACCTGCGATTCCGTAAAGACGGTGCGCAGCAGCTCCGGGCTCACGCCGGAAAAGAGTTCGTTTTCTGTCAGCAACCGGAAAAACCTGGCGTTCAGCGTCATAGCGGTTCCTCTTTCTTTCAGGTTACACGGATTGTATCACGATTCCCCCGGAAAGTCAAGACGGCCGTCCGGAAACAAAAGGTCGCGCTGTTCGCGGGCACGGCGTGGCGTTTGGCCGAACTGACGTTTGAAGCAACTGATAAAATAGCTTTCCGAGCAAAAGCCCAGATCATACGCGATCTCGGAGATCGGCTTGTCGGTCAAAAGCAGATCGCGCGCGGCATGCAGCCGTCGAACACGGATATAGGCGCTCAACGGCATGCCGACGTGCTTTTTGAACAGGACGCACAGATAATCCGGCGACAGCGCGCAGCGCTTTGCCAGCGAGGCGGCAGTCAGTTTGCCGTGCAGATCGGTCTCAATCAGATGCAGGCATTTGCGCACGGCGGCGGGCGCGTTTTGCTTTGCCCGGCTGTCGCGTACCATAGACGTGAACCGGACGCACAGCGTTTGCAAAAAGCCCAGTATCTCCTGCGGGAGATCGGAAGAGCAC
>CALFIV010000194.1 GCA_937877295.1 uncultured Clostridia bacterium | reverse complement strand
CCATATATCCGGCTTGTAAAGCGCCGTCGTCCGAACCGTGGTATTTGCCTTGGTAGGCATGTACCGGGATGCCGCAATACTTCGGCGCAAAGCCCACGAAGTACACGCCGTCAAAGCCGTGCTCGGTATGCAGTCGGCTGCGCATCTGTTCGTCGAAAGCAAAAACGCCTGACGGCTCAACGTCGCAGAGATTGAGACTTTGTATAAACATCGCGGCTGTGTCGACCGCCGCACGCTCCGGGTCTGTGCGTGCCGTGCGATATTGCATCGCAAAGCCTGTCAGAAAAAACGATCCGCGCTCCATATAGCGCAGATAATAGTCATTCCATTGCAGCCCCGTCCAATCTGCGTTCATCAGCGAAAACGGACGGTTCTCATAGCTTCCGCTCCAAGGCTCCGGCGTCGACGGTTGCTGCGCGTCCTGATACTCTTTCTGCTTCGCCAGCAGCATGGTTTCGCAAAGCTCGCGCGCTTCGGACGGATCGTTGTACAGCCCCGCGTCGATCGCGTCGAGCCACGTCTGATAAAGCCTGACGGTTTCAAGCGCTTCAGCTTTCCAATCGTATACCCATTGAAAATACGGCCCGTCACCGAGCAGCAGCTTTGTAAGTCGTTCCGTCTCCTCTGCCCTTGCGCCGTCGAGCCTTCCCGCAAGCACCGGAACGCTCGATACATTCGGTATATCCACTGCGGCGTCGACCTTCACATACAACGTGCCGCCGTAGATTTGCCCTTCAAACTGATCCGTCCAGTACGCCGGCGCGCCGAGTGTTTGCCGGAGTGCATTCTCTGCATCCGCATAGGAAGCAACCGGCTCGCTGTGATGGATGGCTTCTTCCAGATTGCCGTCCGCTTTGTTCGAAACGATCTCTTCCTCCGGCGTCGGTACACACGCCGTCAACAGCAGGATTGCAAGCAGAATCAAAGATACGCGTTTCATTTGGTCCTCCTCGTATCAGTTCTCTGCATGAGAATAGCACCCAAATGCATCCAAAACGCGTTATAGTTGTCACAAAGATGTAAAAAAACTGTAAAGTCGACAAAAAAGGAGTTGTTAAAAAGTCCAAACCATGTCATCCTGAGAAACTTGTTTCGAAGGATCTCTGAGCGAAAAGCCTTGTTTGAGGCATTATTATCTTGCATTCAGAGATTCTTCGCCTGATAAAGGCTCAGAATGACAGACTTTTTTAACAGCCCCTGATTGTTCGGATCGGATTCAGTTCTGTACATTGGATTCGAGGACCGGACTGGTCAGATCGAGCGCGCGGAAGGTGTAGCCGCGTGCCAAAGCCCATTTGATGACCGATTCCACCGCGAGCACGCTGTTGCGCTTGAGATCATGCTGCAGGACGATCGCAAAATCCTGATGTCTCGACAGACTGCCGCAGATGCGCTGCCGATAGACCTCGGTTTCCTGACGCTCACCGCTGTCGCCTGCCGACACATTCCAGTCAAAATAGCGATATCCCATGTCCTTCATGATCTTCGTGAGACGCGTCATGATGCCCTTGTTGAAGCGGCTCGACGTGTTTGCGCTGCCGCCCGGGAAGCGGAAGATATGAGTATACGTACCGGTCTGTTCATAAATGATCTGCTGCATCGCCAGAAAATCGGCAAAGTACGCCTCTTCGCTTGCGTAGATGGTACGATAGGTATGCGTATAACAATGAATGCCGATGCTGTGGCCCTCTTCATATGCGCGGCGAATGATATGCTCCCGTCCGCGTTCCGCCATCTCGCCGACCACAAAGAACGTTACCTTAACGTCGTACTTCTTCAAAACATCCAGCAGCAGCTCCGTGTTGGCACACGGGCCGTCGTCAAAGGTCAAATAAATCGTTTTTTCCGGCGGCATCACGATTTCCGGCATATCCACCGGCTTGACGGTCACCGTGCGTATCGCCGTCGTCGTGTTGCCGTAATCGTCCGTTACCGTGTACGTGAGACGGTATGTGCCGACCAGATATGCGGTCACTTCGCCTGCGACCGTAATGCGATCGCTTAAATCGACGCCGAGATAATCCGCAGCCGTCGCGCCGGGATCGGTGAACGTAAAGTCTGCGTCTACAGTGTATTCCTCTCCGCCGGTCAGCGTGATGACAG
>CALFIV010000193.1 GCA_937877295.1 uncultured Clostridia bacterium | reverse complement strand
GGCCCTTCTGCAGGGGCGGTTTTCTGTCCTGAAAAAAAGTGTTGACAGTTTGCTTTAACTGTATTAGTATTCTTAGTACAGTTAATACACTCGACGCTTTGGACAGGGGTATACCACCGGAGGTTACATTTTGAATCTGATCAATTACCAGGACAGCCGTCCCATCTACGAACAGATCACGGAGCGCTACAAGCTGCTGATCCTGAAAGGGGCGCTTGCGCCGGACGAGCAGATGCCGGAAGCAACGGCAGCGATCACCGCTGAGCCGACTGCAGAGCCGAAGACGTCTGCAAAAGCGACGGCAACATCTGCTGTGAAGGAAACGCCTGCTCCGACCGAACAGCCAACGGCAGAGCCTGCGTCCGAACCGACGCCTGAGCCCACGCGAAACAACGATGATATCGTAACTCCCGAATTGTAAGCAGAACAGCAAAGCCCGCCTCGTGCGGGCTTTGCTTCAATCTGTCGAAAAACACCGTTTTCAACAGACCGGTTTTCACCTTTCGCCTATCATCCTCCACGGCGAGGGCCTTTGAAACAACAGATCGCTCTATGCAGCGAAAACGAAAGGAAGTTCCGAGGTTTGGAGCTTCCTTCCGTATAGGAGGGGGGTTATTCGGCTGCGGTATCGTCGGCGTCCAGCACGGTCTTCACCGCGCCTGCAGGATCGCCGTTGACCGTCACCTTGCGATTGACCTTTGCATCGTAGGTCTCGGCCTTCATGATGTCCACCAGATCGAGGCCGGTCACTTCCTTCATCGTTTCGATGGTCCGCGCCAGCACGCTCGGTACGTACGATCCCATGGAGTCCACACCCGAGCCGCCGTGTCCGCCGTCGATGATGGTGACCTTGTCGATGGATTCCAGAGGCTTTGCGATCGATGCAGCCATTTCGGGCAGCGCTTTTACGATCATCTCCATCATAGCGGCCTGGCCGTATTTCTTCATGGCCTCGGCTTTCTTTTCCAAAGCTTCCGCCTCCGCAATGCCGCGGGCTTCGATGGCCTTCGCTTCCGCTTCGCCGACGGCGCGAATGCCTTCGGCTTCCTGCATCTTTGCAAACAGGTCCGCCTCGGCTTGCACCTTGCGTGCTTCGGCTTCCTTCTCACGTTCATACTTCTCCGCTTCGGCCTGCACTCTGCGGACCTCCGCGGCCTTTTCACGTTCGAACTTTTCGGCTTCGGCCTTACGCTGCCGTTCAAACAGCTCCGCCTCCGCCTTTTGCTGCCGCGCGAATTTCTCGGCCTCGGCCTTCTTTTTGATCTCTGCTTCGAGCGTCTGCTCGGTTACTTCAACGTCCTTCTTCTTCAGCTCGATTTCGCGTTCCTGCCGCGCAATGTTCGCGTTCGCCGTGGTGACTTCAATCGTCTTGCGCTGCTCCTGCTGCTGGATCTCGTACGCCGCGTCGGCCTCCGCCTGCTTGATATCGGATTCACGCTTCAACTCGGCTTCGCGGATACGGAGTTCGTTTCTGCGGGAGGCAATCTCGCTCTGCGCCGCCACCTGCGCCTCGTTTGCCATTCTCTTGGCTTCCGCTTCGGCGATGGCTACGTCGCGCTCCGCCTGCGCCTTTGCAATCGAAGCATCCTTCTGAATCTGCGACATGTTGTCCTGACCGAGGGCGACGATCAGACCCTTTTCGTCTTCAATCTTCTGGATGTTGCAGGAGATGATCTCCACGCCCAGCGCGTTCATGTCGGTCTGCGCCTTTTGCTGCACCTCGTCGCCGAATTTCTTGCGGTCGGTGTTCAGCTCCTTCAGCTTGACCGTGCCGATGATCTCACGCATGTTGCCCTGCAGCGAATCGGTCAGCGCTTTCGTGATCGACTCCTCGGACATGTTCAGGAAGTTTTTCATCGCGATCTTGATGCCTTCCGGATCGGTCTTCAAACGCACCTTTGCGACCGCGTCAATGTCCACGCCGATGAAGTCGAGGGTCGGCACATAGCCGTTCGTCTTGATATCGATGGAGATCTGCTTCAGCACCAGCGTGTCCTTTCTTTCCAAGAACGGAAGCTTGATGCCTGCACGTCCGATCAGGATCTTCGGCGACTTTTTGATACCGGAAATGATGTAGGCCTTATCCGGCGGCGCTTTGACGTACCCGCTGACGATGATCGCGATAATGGCGGCGACCGCCGCAACGATCAGCCCAATCAAGACGCCCGTGTGCTCCAGTAAGAATCTCATGTTTCTCGCTCCTTTCCTTTTGTCCCCTGTGTCCGGCGGCTCTTGCGGCCGCCTCTTGTTTACGGCTTCATCATAGCGCAGGGGACATTTTTTCGAAAGGCATACCGTCTGCAAATGGCAGCTGCTATTTCCGCAAAAAAGACGCAATAACACTGCGCAATCCGCGCAAACAGTCCTTTCCAAAACCGCGCGCGCGTTGTATAATAAAAACAGAAAAAAGGGAGGACAAGCCGATGGGCAAGCGGTCGATCAAGGAAAACAAAAATATTTATCAGCAAAGCCGTGAAGCACGCGGGCTTTCCCGCGAGGCGGCAAGCGAAGTTCTGGAGTTCGTCTCCGCGGACCGCATCGAAAAGATCGAAAGCGGCAAGAGCGCGCCGCACCCGGACGAAGTGCTTTTGATGGAGCAAGGCTACGGCAATCCGGAGCTTTCCAATTATTACTGCACGCACGAATGCCCGATCGGCATGAAGTACGAGCAGTCGGTCAGCCTCAAGGAGCTTCCGCAGCTCACAGTGGAGCTTCTAAGTGCGCTGCACGCCATGGAGGAGGAGCAGAACCGGCTTATCGATATTGCCGTCGACGGGCGCGTCAGCGAGAGCGAGCGGCTGCAGTTTGACGGGATCCTCAAAAAGCTTGCCGACCTCGACCGTTCCATCCGCGGCATGCGCATCTGGATCGAACATGCGATCTACACCGGCAAGATGGACGAAGCGAAATGATCAGCCGCAAGGCATACCATACGACAGAAAATCATGAAACAGGAGGATTGGAACATGGAACAGTATTATAATTCACAACAGGTCATCGTTGAACCCGTAAAAGCAAAGAAGACCGTCGGGCTGCAGACCGCAGCGCTCGTGTTCGGCATCATCGGGATGGTGTTCGCGTTCTGCGCATATTTCTATTCGATCTTTTCGAACGTCGCCGTCGCCGTCGCAGCGGAGAACTACGGCGTCTCCGAGGGTCTGACCGCCGCGTCCGGCGTCGGTCTCGTCATCGAAGTCGTGATTGCGCTCTTCTGCCTCGTCGGGGTGATTCTCGGCATCGTCGGGCTTGTCAAGAGCATTCTGCGCTCCACCCGCACCGTCAGGGGCATCGTGATGAGTGCAATCGGACTGAACCTTGCAGGCGCGGGACTCGCACTGTCGATTGTCGGACTGTTCGTCGGCGGCTTCTTCCGGATGCTGATGGCGACCGGCGCGATCGGCTGACGTATCGACACAACCCCTCAGTCACCTGACAGTTCCACTCCGCTGCGCTTCGTTACAGCGGCAGATCGCGCGCTTCCCACGCATACCATCGACAGCTCCCCTGACAAGGGAGCTATGAGGACAAGTGAAACAGAAAAACAGCTCCGAAAGCTCGGAGCTGCTTTTTTGCTGTCGATTGATTATTCCGCTGCCGGTGCGCCGACGGGGCAAACCTCTGCGCAGTTGCCGCACTCGATGCAGGTGTCTGGATTGATTTCGTACTTGCCGTCGCCCTCTGCAATTGCTTCTACCGGGCACTCTGCCGCGCATGCGCCGCAGGAGATACATTCATCACTGATTTTGTATGCCATGTTTTTGACCTCCTCATAAGATTACAAATTCATTATAGCATGTGTTTTCGAATTTGCAACGGTTTTTTGAAGATGATTTTTCGCGATCGTTCGGCCGTAAAACCAAAACTATTTTTAGCGAAATTCTTCTATCTTTGTTTGATGCCTTTCTTTCGACAACCGCCGCAGCATAGGATATAGGTCGGAAAGGAGGCGCATATGCTCTATTCATTTCAACAGGGTCTTCTGAACATGCCGCCCAAACGTGATCCGGATCGGCGCTTGCTGCTGCTGCCGACCGAGGAGATCCGCCCGAATCCGCATCCCTCGCGCAAATCGTTCGATCGCGCGTCGCTCTCCGAGCTGATGGTCAGCATCGCGCAGGTGGGGTTGATTCAGCCGCTGATTGTACGTCAGCTTCCCGACGGCTATGAGCTGATTGCCGGAGAACGGCGGTTAAAGGCTTGCAGACTTTTGGGCTATCGGGAAGTGCCCTGCATCGTGGTGCATGTCAGCGATGAAAAAAGCGCCGCCATGGCGCTGATCGAAAACACACAGAGGCAGGGCCGCAATTATATCGAGGAGGCGGAGGGACTCGACGCCTTTATGAATGCGTTCGCTCTGACACAGGAGCGGCTCGCGATCCGGCTGGGAAAGAGCGCGACGTATCTTTCCAACAAGCTGCGGCTTTTGAAGCTTTCGCCCGAGGTGCGTCTCCGGCTGCGCGCAAGCGGTCTTTCCGAACGCCATGCACGCGCGCTTTTACGGCTCAATGACGATGAGCAGCGAATGCAGGCGATGGACGTCATCGAACGGCGAAGGCTCACGATCGCGGCAACGGAGCGACTGATCGACAAGATGCTCGAACAGAAGGATATTGCGCCGGTGCGGATGCTGCGCTGCGTCAAGGATTGCCGTCTGTTCGTCAACAGCGTCAAGACCTGCATCGAACAGCTCGACGGAACGGGCATGACCGCCACGCTCGAAGAAACCCGCCGCGAGGACGGGTTGGACCTGATCATTCACGTGAAAACTTAAAAGCTTTTATAGATCGCAAGCACCGGGGCGTCGGATTCGTTCAAAAGCCCCTGCTTCATGTCCGCGTTGATGCGGGCAAAGGCGCCTCGGCGGATTTCCGCCGGGAAAGGATCATTCCAGCTTGCCGTTTTTTTCGCTGATCTTGTTTCCGTTCTCGTCATAGGCGGTCTCATACCACTCCATATCCCGGTAGTACTCATACCGCTCGCTTGCCATCTGACCGTTCTCGTAGTAGGTATATTCATGGATCTCCTTGGGATTTCCCTCCGGATCCGTCCGGACATAGCGCAGGGTGCGGCCTTCATCGTCATACCAGGATTCCGCGATATAATCCTTCCCCACGGTGCGTTCATGAATGCAGACGTCGGCGTCGTTGTATTCCGACTCCCGATGGGTCTCCACCTCTCCGTTCATGCCGGCATCCATGAGGATCGTATTCTCATGCTTATCGTATGTCCGGTTCTCAAACCGGCCGTCGGGCATGGTGTAGTTGTCCGTCTGTACTTCGCCGGTATCGTAATAGGTATAGGTGTTCACCCTGCCGCCCCAGTAGTTGCCGGGCGCGATCAGTTCATCCCGTATCACCCGATGGTTTTCATCGTATTGATAGAGATGGTTCGACAGAACGCTGTCGTCCGCCGAATTGAACCGCCCGTCCTCTATAACGTCTCCGTTCACGTCGATGACCGTGCGATCATAGGTGCCGTCGCCCAGATCCCGAATGCGGATCTCCGGCTCCGTGCGGATCCCCGCCGTCAGCAGCACCTCCGCGACGCGCAAATCATACGCCGGGGCAAGCACGTCCGCGATCTCCCTGTGGTTGAAGATCAGGTCGGTCATGCCCGGGAATGTGCCGGAAAACCCTTCGCTCGTGTCCAGTTCGTTTTCACGCAGAAGCTTGGTGGACACGCCGTCCGCCGCCACAACGGCGGAACCGTCATTCAGATGCATGGTCATCTCTCCCGCATACGGGGTGACTCTGATCCAAAGAGCACCGGCGGGGCGAACGATGTAACCGCCTTTGCTTTGCATGTCGACGGTGCACAGCGAGTTGACGCAGACCGGGGAGCAGTCCAACTGCTCGGGGTTCGTAAAGAAGAAGGACAGTCCGCCCTGGGACAATTCAAACCTTAACTCTTCCCCCTGCCGATGCAGCGTTACCTGGGTGTATGCGCCGAGCTGAATATAGTTATCCCCGCCAAGCGAAAGCTCCAGGGCGCTTTCTCCCTCCGTGGAAAGGGTGTCGCCGCCCTGCACGGCATAGCCCGTCTCGTGAGACACGATCCCCCGGGTGAAACTTACGATCACGCCGTCGATCGGTTCTTCCGTGTGGACGGCCGGGTCCACGCCGCCGTTTTTTTCAATGATATCCTGCCGGATCATGTTCAGCATTCCGATCTCATCCGTGCCGAACACGTTCAGTGCCATGACTTCCTCGATGGTCATGGCAGGAAACCGTTCTACGACAATTTCAAACAGCCCGTCGGAATCGAACAGACCCGAAGCGATGATTTCCTCCATGGGAAGATCCTGTCTGCTCAGGACATACTGCATCAATGCATCCTGATCGACCTCGCCCAGCGCTATGATCTGGTCCAGCGTCATGCCGGCGTAGTCCGCTTCCGGCGCAGCTGTCGGCTCGTTTTCGCCTGCGACCGGGGGCTCTGTCTGTTGTTCTTTCACCGTCTCCCGGCTCCCGCAGCCGCAAATCAGCAGCGCTGCGCATAGCGCGAGGACCAAAAAAATACGCGATTTCACGGTTTATTTCTCCTTCGATGATTTATCACGGGAAATTATACACTCCGGATCAAAGCAATGTCAAGACGGCTCTCCTGACAGCTTACGGAAGTGCAAAGGAAAACGGGGCTGTTAAGAAAGTCCTGTCATTCTGCGCCGAAGGCGAAGAATCTTTGAAAAAATACTGCAAAAGCCTGCCGTTTTTCAAGATCCTTCGTCGCAAATGCTTCTCAGGATGACACGTTTGAGACTTTCTGAACAGCCCCCTGCTGTTTCAAAAGCTTCTGTAGATCGCGAGGAGCAGGGCGTCGGATTCGTTCAAAAGCCCCTGCTTCATGTCCGCGTTGATGCGGGCAAA
>CALFIV010000192.1 GCA_937877295.1 uncultured Clostridia bacterium | reverse complement strand
TTTGGCATCCGCCAGATCCACGGGCAATTGATCCGGCAGGGATGTGGCGGCGGCGTCATGGAACGTTGATTGGTGCGGAGTTGATATATCAAACGGAACGGGGGTGCCCCACGGCATGGAGATCAATATCAAAAAATATATCCGGGGCGAAAACGAGACCTACAGTGAGTATGCCTACCGGTCCATCCGGGACAGCATCATGAAATGCGATCTGCTGCCGGGTACAAAGTGCGGCGCACCGATCGCGTTCGCATAGAGCGTCGCGTCGTCCGTTGCGCTTTCCCCGCCTTCGTACGCGGTGCGGATCAGATCCAGCAAAAATGCCTGCGGCGTCTGCATGCGCCAGAGCGTGTTGCGGTCGAGCGTTTCCGTGCCGTAAGCGTGCAGGCGCATGACCGTATCGGTCATGGGGATCGCCGCCACGCCCGAACCGAACTCCTTTGCGGAATCGATGCAGGCCTTCACAAGCGCCGGGGCGACAAAGCATCTTGCAGCGTCATGGATGACCGCCACCTTGCCGGCCGCGGCTGCCAATCCGTTTCGGACCGAATCGGTGCGCGTTTGTCCGCCGCGCACGACCGTATGCGGCACGGCACACGAAAGCTTTGAAACCGTCTGCTCGCTTGCGTCGTTGACGACAAAGACGATCGAATCACAGCCTCCGAGAATCAGCGCGTCCATCGAACGTTCAATCGCTGTTTTGCCGCACAGCGGCGTATTCAGTTTGTCAAAGCCCATGCGCGCGGACGTCCCCGCGCAGAGCAGAATGCCCGTTGCGCTCATGCGTCCCCCGAAAGCACCGTGTAGAGCGAATCGGCGTCCTCCTTGCGCACAACCTCCGGCGTCTTTTCGACACGGCACAGCATGTGCTTGCCGCCGAGCAGGATATCAATCGTGTCGCCCGGCTTGACTTCGCTTGCGGGCTTTGCCACCTTGCCGTTGATCGAAACGCGTCCCGCGCCCGCCGCCTCGTTTGCGACGGTGCGCCTTTTGATGATGCGCGAAACCTTGAGCCATTTATCCAATCTCATCACAAACCTCCAAAATTTTGCAGCGACGAAGCGCCGGTCCGTGCCGGCTGCCGCTGCGCCGATCCCGGAAAAAGCATGAAATGCTTCCGAGAAATCTCTGATGATATCATACTATGAAACCCGGCAAAATACAATAGTCCGAGGTGATTTCCATGCTTTCTTACTGGATGGTGCGCGACCCGAACGGCAAACCGATCGGTCTTGCGCGAAGTGAAAACGGACGCGTCACGCTGCAATTGAACGCGCCGCTGTCCGCGAACTGGATGCTCTTTTCCGATACCGACGCCGTCCCGATTACACCGGGAAACGAGGCCGCGCTCGACGGTGCAAATGCACTGCTCGGTCTCGGCGGCGACGGCCGTATCGTCGGCTTTGCCGCAGCGCAATCCGCCGAATCCTCCGCCTGCTATCGGGCACGCATGTCCCAAATTTGCATCAAGAAGCCGGAGCAGCACGCAGACGCCACGCCGATCGCGCCGCCGGACGCCGTACAGGAGAGTGCCGCGCCGATCGCGCCGCCGGATGCTGTACAGGAGACCGCAGCGGCCGAACCGGCCGCGCCTGCAGCGC
>CALFIV010000191.1 GCA_937877295.1 uncultured Clostridia bacterium | reverse complement strand
AGATCAAAAACCGCGTGGAGATCTTCGGCGAACAGCCGATTCTCAACGAGCAGGATCAAAAGATCGGCGAAGACCCGTATTTCCTGCCGGCTGCGACGGATCTCGATCTGGAAGCTGCCGCAAAGCTGGTCGAAACGCATAACGGCGTTTGCTGGCCTGCACACATCGATCGTGACGCAAACGGGTTGCTCGCGGTGCTCGGCTTCTTTCCGCCCGAACCGGTTTTCAGAATCGCGGAGCTGCGCGACAGGGAGAATCGGAAGCTCGCGGAGGACAGAGCGGTGGTTGTCTGTTCGGACGCACACCGCCTTTGGGAAATCGGAGAAGCGGGCGGAAGCCTTGAGCTGGATGTTGCCGACGACGCCGATCCTGTTACGGTACGGCATGCGCTGTTTACGAAACTTCGGGAGGGAACGCTGTGAAAGAGCTTTCGCTGAACATTCTGGATATTGCGCAGAATTCGATTCGCGCCGAAGCGACACGCATCGAGATCCTGCTCGATGAAACGGAAACGACGCTGAAGCTCACGATCCGCGACAACGGCTACGGCATGTCAGAGGACTTTGTCAAGACCGTCACCGATCCGTTTTCCACCACGCGCACCACGCGCAAGGTGGGCATGGGCATTCCGCTCTTAAAGCTTGCGGCGGAGCAGACGGGCGGTTGGTTTTCGATCAAGTCGATCGAACGCGCGGCAGACCCGGAGCATTGCGGGACGGAAACGTCCGCGCTGTTCCATAAGGATCATTTGGATTTCACACCGCTCGGCGATGTGGTATCCTCGATTGTCCTGTTGATTCGCGGAAGCGAAAAGACGGATTTTGTGTTTCAGCACACAATGCCGGATCGTACGGTAGCGCTTGATACGCGTGAGATCCGGCAGGTATTGGGGGAGGAAGTGCCTCTGGACGAGTATGAGGTACTCTCTTGGATTCGGGATATGCTGACTGAGCAATACGCTCAAGAGGCTTGAAATATTCGCAAATAAAGAACGAAAGGATCAAACACATGAAAACATTGGAAGAACTTGCACAGATTCGTGACA
>CALFIV010000190.1 GCA_937877295.1 uncultured Clostridia bacterium | reverse complement strand
CGACCCTCGCGGACCGCATGATGGAGCTGACCGACACCGTTGCAAAGCGCGACATGGAGGAGCAGCTTCTTGACTCGATGGATATCGAGCGTGAACGCGGCATCACGATCAAGGCGAGCGCCGTTCGCATGTTTTATCATCATACCGACGGAAAGACGTACATGTTCAACCTGATCGATACGCCGGGCCATGTGGACTTCAATTACGAGGTTTCACGCGCGCTTGCGGCGTGCGAAGGCGCGGTGCTCGTTGTGGATGCTACGCAGGGCATCGAGGCGCAGACGCTCGCCAACGTCTATCTCGCGGTGGACAACGGGCTTGAGGTGCTGCCGGTCATCAACAAAGTCGATCTGCCGAGCGCTGAGCCGGAGCGCGTGATCCATGAAATCGAGGACGTAATCGGCATCCCGGCCGAGGACGCGCCGTGCATTTCGGCAAAGACGGGTCAGAACGTGGGAGAAGTGCTTGCAAAGATCGTCGACGCCGTACCTGCGCCCGCGGGTGATCCGGACGCGCCTTTGAAAGCGCTGATCTTCGACTGTTTCTACGACAATTACAAAGGCGCACTTTCCTATGTGCGCGTGTTCGACGGAACGGTCAAAGCCGGAACGCGCATCCGTTCGATGGCGACCGGCAACGAGTTCGACGTCACCGAGGTCGGCGTGTTTGCACCGACATGGAAGCCGGTAGATCAGCTGACGGCGGGGGAGGTCGGCTACATCGCGGCGTCGATCAAGAGCGTTGCCGAAACAAAGGTAGGCGATACGATCACCGAAGCGAGCCGCCCCACCAAGGAAGCGCTGCCCGGCTATAAGCAGGCAAACTCGATGGTCTTCTGCGGCGTGTATCCGGCGGACGGCGCACATTATGACGATCTCAAGGAAGCGCTCGATAAGCTGAAGCTGAACGACGCGTCGTTATCCTATGAGCACGAAACGAGCGCGGCGCTGGGCTACGGCTTCCGCTGCGGATTTTTGGGGCTGCTGCACATGGAGATCATCACCGAACGACTGGAGCGTGAGTTCGATCTCGACCTCGTCACGACTGCGCCGTCTGTCGTCTATCACGTACATACGCTCGATGGACAGGAGCTTGTCATCGACAACCCGACCAATCTTCCGAACGCGGCGGAGATCGACTATATGGAGGAACCGATGGTGAAGGCAACGATCATGACGCCGTCCGAGTACGTCGGCACGATCATGGAACTGTGCCAGAACAATCGCGGGACATTTGTCGACATGGAGTACATCGAAGCGGACCGCGTCAATCTGCATTATGTGCTGCCGCTGAATGAGATCATTTACGATTTCTTCGACAGTCTCAAGTCGCGCAGCCGCGGGTATGCGTCATTTGATTATGAGCTTTCGGGCTATGAAAAGAGCGAGCTCGTGCGTCTGGACTTCCTCTTGAACGGCGAGATGTGTGACGCGCTCAGCACCATCGTGCATAAGGACCGCGCGTATGCAAAGGGACGCGCCGTCGCCGAAAAGCTCAAGGACGTCATTCCGCGTCAGCAGTTCGAAATCCCTGTGCAGGCGGCGATCGGCAGCAAGATCATCGCCCGCGAAACGGTCAAGGCGGTGCGCAAGGACGTTCTCGCCAAGTGCTACGGCGGCGACATCACACGTAAAAAGAAGCTGCTCGAAAAGCAGAAAGAGGGCAAGAAGCGCATGCGCCAGGTCGGTTCGGTTGCCGTGCCGAGCGACGCCTTTATGAGCGTGCTGCGCATCAACGGATGATCGGCGTCTACGTACATATCCCATACTGTCTGAAGAAATGCCGCTACTGCGATTTCTGCTCGATTCCGATCGACGAAACCGCGGGGCGGTATCGCTCTGCCGTACAGCAGGAAATCGCGCGTGTCAAAGACAAGTATCCGAACGAGCACGTCAAAAGCATCTTTTTCGGCGGCGGCACGCCGACCGCTCTCACGCCGGACGATCTGATCGCGATCCTCGATGCGATCAAAACTGCGTTTGCCGTCGAACCGGATGCGGAGATCTCCATCGAATGCAATCCCAAAACGATCGGCTTTGACGGCTTGAAGCGACTGCGTGACGCGGGCTTCAACCGCCTTTCGATCGGTCTGCAGGCGACGCAGAACCGTCTGTTGAAGCGCATCGGGCGTGTGCATACCTATGAGGAATTTCTCACGACCTATCATGCCGTGCGTGACGCAGGCTTTCAAAACATCAATATCGATCTGATGCACGGACTGCCGGGACAGACGGAGTACGATTATCTCGATGCGATCCGCACGGTGGCAGCGCTTGCGCCCACGCACATTTCCGCCTATTCGCTGATTCTCGAAGAGGGCACACCACTCTTTGACGACGTGAACGCCGGCCGCGAAACGCTGCCCGATCCGGATGCGGTTGCCGACATGGAGGATGCGGGCATGGATCTTCTGGAGACGCTGGGCTACCGCCGCTATGAGATTTCCAACTTTGCAAAGTCCGGGTATGAGTGCCGCCACAACCTGATCTACTGGCACAACGAGCCATATTTGGGCTTCGGCGTCGCTGCGCATTCCTCGATGGTTGAGGACGGGTTCTGGGTGCGGTTTTCCAATGAAAGCAGCATTCCCGCATACTTCAAAAAGCTTGAAAAGGGTAAGCTTCCACGTGCTGAACGCATCCTGATCAATACCTTCGAGCAGATGTTCGAGACCGTGATGCTGGGGCTTCGCCTCGTGGATGGCATCGACCGCGCCGCATTCCGTGACCGCTTCGGCTGCGACGTGATCGAAACCTACCAAGAAGCCCACGACAAAAACGACCGCTTCGGCTTCTGGGATCATTCCGATCCCGCTTATCTGCGCTTGAACCGCCTCGGTATGGACCATCTC
>CALFIV010000189.1 GCA_937877295.1 uncultured Clostridia bacterium | reverse complement strand
CCTCCGCCGCCTCGTCGAAGAGCATTACGTTTCCGGCTGGGACGATCCGCGTATGCCGACGCTGTGCGCGATGCGCCGCCGCGGCTACCCGGCTGCCGCCGTGCGCGATTTTCTTTCCCGCATCGGCGTTGCGAAGGCGGATTCGATCGTGGACACCGCAATTTTGGAGCATTGCGTGCGTGAGAATCTGAACGCCAACGCGCTGCGCCGCATGGCGATCACCGAGCCTTTGAAGCTCATCGTCGACAACTGGGAAGCGGACCGCTTTGAGGAAGTCGAGATCGAAAACAACCCGAACGATCCGGAAGCCGGCACGCATACGATGCGCTTCGGACGCGAGCTTTACATCGAAAGCAGCGACTTTATGGCCGAGCCGGTCAAGAAGTTCTTCCGCTTAAAACCCGACGGCGAAGTCCGCCTGAAGGGCGCTTACATCGTCAAGTGCGTTTCGTGGGAAACCGATGCAGACGGCAAAGTCACCGAGGTCCATGTGACCTACGATCCCGAGACGAAGAGCGGCGAATGCGAACGCAAGGTCAAGGGCACGCTGCATTGGGTTGCGGCGGCTGACGCGATTCCCGCAGAGCTGCGTCTCTACGGTCCGCTGATGCGCGAAGCGAACGAAGGCGAAGAGGTTGCGGACTTTACGGAGCTTCTCAATCCCAACTCGCTGGAGATCAAGCACGGCTTCATTGAGCCGGCGCTGCTTTCCGCCAAGGTCGGCGAATCGTTCCAGTTCGTTCGCATGGGTTACTATGCAAAAGACCCCGATTCCACCGAAGCCATGCCGGTGTTCAACCGCGTGGTGGGCTTGAAGGATTCGTTCAAAATTTCCTAAGGAGAAACAAATGGAAGTTCGTACCAGATTTGCCCCGTCTCCGACGGGCTATATGCATCTCGGAAACCTCCGCAGCGCCCTGTACACCTATCTGTACGCCAAGGCGAACGGCGGCAAGTTCATCCTGCGCATCGAAGACACCGACCAAAGCCGCTACGTGCCCGGCGCGGTGGACGTGATCTACCGCACGCTCAAAAGCATCGGCATGCAGTGGGACGAAGGTCCGGATGTCGGCGGCGATTACGGTCCGTACGTGCAGAGCGAACGCAAGAACATGTATCTGCCCTATGCCGAGCAACTTGTGAAAGCCGGCAAGGCGTATTACTGCTTCTGCACCGAAGAGGAGCTTGCCGCGCGCCGTGAGGAAGCGCAAAGCCGCGGTGAGACGTTCAAATACGACAAGCACTGTCTGCATCTTTCGCCCGAAGAGGTGCAGCGCCGCCTCGACGCGGGCGAGCCGTACGTCATCCGTCAGAACGTGCCGGAGCACGGCGAAGCGTCGTTCGACGACGTTCTCTACGGACACATCACGGTCGATTGCGCCGACCTCGACGATATGATTCTCATCAAGGCGGACGGCATGCCGACCTACAACTTCGCAAACGTCATCGACGACCACACGATGGGCATCACGCACGTTATGCGCGGCAACGAGTACCTTTCGAGCACGCCGAAGTACAATCTGCTGTATGAGGCGTTCGGCTGGGA
>CALFIV010000188.1 GCA_937877295.1 uncultured Clostridia bacterium | reverse complement strand
TATAGATCAAGAGTATTTGCCCCGGAGTCAACCGCAAATACATTTATTTGCTCTTGCCCTACGTTCTTCTTAAACAAAGCGGCTGGTTTTCCTTCATACGTCCCTGCTACAACAGAATCAAACTCAGATATCACGGAAGGAATCATCACATAATCATTCTCTGTGACGGCGCTCTGACCTCTTTGTGCCTCTTTTATAGCATCACCATGATGATCCGTTATGTGTTTAATGCTTGAAGCACGTAAAGTGACATTCTTCCCATCAAAGTCATATCCCGTTTGCGACCTTATAGCGTTCGCCAGTTTTGTATCGACCTTACCAAAATACAATTTCTTTTGCAGGTTCCTGCCTGCAATAGCATCACGAACAAACGATAAAAGCTGCGCATCGCTTTCATAAATAACTATTTTTTTGCTGTTTGCCCAATTAGATTTCTCCGATTCGCTATATTCTTGGAGCGAATACTTTATACCATTTTTGTTTTCTTGACGTGTGTTACTCGTTTGCTTCGCCTTTCGCTTCTGCTCGACCTTCTTGACCGCGTTCTCCCACTTCCGGGCGATATCGTCCAGCGCGTCCACCTGATTCAAAATATCCTGTTCCGGGGATGTGTCGGTGTTCCACGTTTCAAACATGCCTTCCGCGTTGCGCGTCGTAGCAGCTTTCACGCTGCGCATGTTCACATCCGCGACGAGCTGCTGCATATCCGCGTTCATGCGCGTAAGGAATGCGGAAATAGACCTTTCGTTGTTTTCTTCTTCGCGTTAAATGTTACAGCATGCACTCAAATGGTTGAGCGTTCTTTTTTGTTGCGTGCGTTGCTTTTGTTTGCTATAATAAATTGTTGAGGTATTGATATGGTTACAAAAAGATTTTTCGGAACAACCAAAAACGGCGAAGATGTATATGCCTACACGCTCGAAAACGATCGCGGTATCGCCGTGACCGTGCTCGATTACGGCGCAACGCTGCAATCGGTTGTGCTTACGCATAAAGGCAAACACATCGACGTTGTGCTCGGCTATGACACAATTGAGGAATACGAAAACAACGACGCATATCTCGGCGCGTCAATCGGGCGGTTTGCCGGACGTATCCCGGATTCCGTTCTGCGCATCGGAAGCGACGCCTTCCCCGTCACCGCAAACGAGGGCAAGAACCACCTGCACGGCGGTGCGACGGGCTTCGACAAACGGATCTGGCGCGTCGAACAGATTCGGAGCGATTCATCGAAGGTTCGGGGCGATTCCATCACGTTCTCGCTGCGGTCCGAAGACGGCGACGAGGGCTATCCCGGCGCAGTGGAATTCCATGCGCATTATGGACTTCCGGGGCTGGTCGGCCGCGTGCTTGCGATCTGTTACCGCGCAACATCCGACCGTGTCACCGCATGGAATCCGACCAATCACGCCTACTGGAATCTGAACGGACACGACAGCGGCGATGCGCGCGGACATCTTCTGGAACTCCCTGCGGACCGGTACGTACCGGTCGACGGCGCTTGCATCCCGACAGGCGGCGATGCGGACGTAACAGGTACGCGATTCGATTTCCGGAAGCTTCGCGAAATCGCGGGCACGTACGATCACAGCTTTGTGCTGGACGGTCACGTTTTGAAGCTCGTCGGCAATCGCGGAATCGGAATGCAGATTCGCACCGACTGCAAGGCGGTGCAGTTCTACACAGCGGAATACCTCGCCGAACGCAGGGGCAAGGGCGGCGTGATCTACCGTCCGTACGGCGCGGTCTGTCTCGAGACCGAGGGACGTCAGACGATGCGAAATCTTCCGGTCGCGCCGGAAAATGTGCTTTCCGACAAGGGGCAGTCCGTACACAACACACACTATCGTTTTATCTTTGAGGAGGATTGAATATGGAATCCATTGAACAGATGCGGGAAGAATTTACATCCCTGTACAGGCGCAAAGCGGAACGTGCGTTCACCTCGTGCGGACGTGTGGAGCTCATCGGCAATCACACCGACCATCAGCACGGGCTGGTGATCGCCTGCGGCGTCAATCTGTCCGCCGTCGCGCTCGTCGCGCCGAATGACCGGAACGAGCTTCGGCTTGCCTCGAAGGGCTTTTCCGCCTGCTCCGTCTCGCTTGATGCGCTTGATCCCGATCCCAAAGAATACGGCACGACGACGGCGCTGCTGCGCGGCGTGCTGCACGGAATCGTCGAACGCGGCGCGAACC
>CALFIV010000187.1 GCA_937877295.1 uncultured Clostridia bacterium | reverse complement strand
CCGTATTCGAACGTGCCGGTGAAATACCATGCCGGAACCAGAAAGCCGGACTCCAGATTGTTCTTTTCGCGGATGCGGAACAGCCCGAGCTGCACCTGATCGACCGTCAAGGTGCCGTCCTGCTGCGTCTCATTTGCAAATACGCGCCGCATTTGCTGCCTAAAGATCGCTTCGACCTCGGTAAGCGGCAGAACGGCAGCGGATTCGGAGACGGTCTCCGTGACCTTCAGCGGTGCGATCCACGCGAGCGAAACCAGCTTGCCGCTGCCATCGACCGCTGCCATCAGCGTTTCGTATGCCCAACCGCGCACAAATCCGCCGTCGCCGTCTTTATTCCATGCAGGAACGCTGCAGTACGGCATGTAAGCGCTGCCAAAGCTTTGTGCAAGATGGATCAGATACGCATAGCGCGTATTTGCGTTGACGCCGGTTGCTTCGCCGTCGATTGCGGCATTGTTCGCCCAGTAGACGTCCGCCGCCCGGATGTCGCACACGCCTTCGAAGATCGACTGCACCTGCGCAATTGCCTCATGCGGCGTGACGGAAGCGCCTGCATGCGGTTTGTCGTAGTCCTTCGGATCGATGCGCTCGGTGCCGAACTTATGGGTGTTGTTGAACGACATGACTTCGGTAGAATCTCCGATGTCAAGGCACGCGCTTCGGAATACGATCGGAACGTCGCACTCGTCCGCTTCGATCTCCACATAGTCGTTCCGATATAAATCGTTCGTTTCAGTTGCGCTGCGCACGATCTGAACGGTGTTGATGCCATACCGGTAATCCTTGCTGTATACCGGCGCTGCGCCGTCCCAGGGCTTCAGCGGTTCAGGCGTGCCGTCCGCATCGAGGGAATTGTATTGACGCTGATACTCCGCGAGCGTTTCCTTGCGGCGTTTCAACATTTCCTCATACTCCTCCTCGGTGGATCCGGTGACCGACATCCATTCCTTCTTTTCTTCGGCCGTCGGTTCCTGTATGAGGCTTTGGATCTCACGTTCCAGATCCTTGCGCGTCAGATGGTATTCGTACCGATAGAGCTGTTCGCTGCCGAGAATCCGCTTTGCAACCGTCAGCCGTTCGGCGTCGGAAAGATACCGGTGCTCCACACGCAGCATCGGAAACGTACCGGAATCCGAGAGCACCTCGATCGGCGCGTCGGCGATCACATGCACGCTGCGCGTGTCGGTCACAAAGTCGCAGGTGAAGCGCTCCGGCGCTGCGTACGGCTCGGGCGCACTCTCCTGCTCCTGAGAACGCACGGCGTCGATCAGAATGTTGGTGTCCTTCTGTCTGACCGCGTCCTCCTCGGGCGTCGGCACGCAGGCAAGCAGCAAAAGCAATGCAAGAATGCACGGCAACAATCGTTTCATAAGAGTTTCTCCTTTCTGAGATGCGAACAGCATAGCATGGAGATGCGTCATAAATGCGTCCGCGTTTCGTCCAAAATGCGTCCAAGTTGTATCAGGGTTGTAAAAACCTGTGATCAATACCCGATCAGGCTGCCGTCGATTGCGTTGACGTGCAGATAATGCGCAGGCATGGTATACGGCAGAGCCGCAACGTCTGCGTCCGCGGGATAGCTTCGCACTGTTACGATCCAGACGGGTCCGTACCAGAATTCGTCCGGTCGGTTCTTCATCGGGATCATTTCCATATACAGTCCGACATGATCGACCAGATATTTGGACCGTCCCGCATACCATTCCCGAAACAGTGCATCATCTTCTTCATACGAAAAGCAGTTTTTCAGATGCTTAAAAATGACGTCCTGTACTTCTTCGAACGAGAGAATCTCCACGGCTTCGTTGACCGGTTTCGGCTTCGCGGTCGGATGTGTCCAGAAAAATGACCGGACGCCGGTTTCGTCTACAAACACATAGATCTGTTCCTGCGGCCAGTCCGGTCTGTACGGCTGCTCGCCGGTACGAACCCGCTGCGGGATCGTACCGTATGCCGCTTCATATGTGCCTTCGGCACGGCAGAACACGATCTGATAGCCGGCGGTGAGCGTCTCATGCGTATAGTCGTTGATATATCGCGCCTTTTCCGTTTTCGCAATCTTGTATCCCGCAAAGGAAAGCTCGTTGAGCAGCGACTGCGCTTGCTCCCTTGCCGTCCGTTCCTCGACCGTCACGCCTTCGATCCGCGTTCCCGCAGGTTCATTCAGCAGCTCATCGCCCTGTAAAACCCACGATTCCGGCTGCTCGACCGCATTTTGAAAGAGCTCCGCGCCGTACAGAACGGAAATGCTTTTGGATTGACCGTGCATCCATGCAAGCGAACCGTCGGACAGGCGATAGCCCGCATCGTCCGATACGGCGTCCGACATCGGAGAAAAGGAATGATACTCCAATTCGTTCGGCGCTTCCTCGATAAACGACGACAGGTCTTTCCGATAGGAGTCGACTTCCGCATCGGTGCGGCGTCTTGTATAGCCGCCTGTTTCATTGTCCCATGCCGGCGTATCGGCATATCGCTGGATCTCGCGATACCAGTCCGCCTCTGACAGGACAGCGTCACTGTACGCCGTCGCGTCCTTAAGCAGTCCCCGTCTGACCTTGTCCGCCTGCGCTGCGATCTCGTCCATGGTCACCCAGCGGGATTCATAGACCGATACTGCGCCGATCGCATCCGGCGAGATCTCCGCGTCAATTTCAATGTCCCAATATCGGAGCTTGATGACGTCGTTCCAGTGTTCGGGAAGGCGCGTCGCTGCCGAGCTCTCCTGCGGCGGCTGCGTGCCCAGAATCGCGGCCTCATAACCGCTCGGTGCAACGATTGCTTCCTGCTCCGGCGTCGGTACGCATGCAAGCAGCAAGAACAGCGAAAGAATACATGATAACATTCGTTTCATAAGGTGACCTCCCGTTAATATCCGGCGCGTTCGTGCACCACGGAGCCGTCGACGGCGTTGATGACGATGCACTCGGCGGACCAGTTGCTCTGCGTGCGCTGCTGTTCGCGATCCTCGCCGCCGTACCACCCATCGAAGAACACAACCCAGCACGGCACCTCGTAGAAGTCCTCCGAATCCTTGATGCGCAGCGTGTAGGGTGTCAGCACCATGCGGTAGATTTCGAGCTCGATGATCCGTTCCTCTCTGCCCTGATACCGCTGCTGCGGATAACAGACGCCGATGGTATTTTTCACGATGCGCTGTATCTCCGAAAACGGCAGCAGTTCGACGTTTGCGCTCTGCTTTCCGACGATCGCCTTCGGATCGGTATAGCTAAAATACAGAATGCCGGTTTCGTCGACAAAGACCTCGACTGTCTCCTTGCCAATCGGCTTGTTGAACGCAAACCCTTCTCCGTCGCCGTACTCCAGAAGATCGGAGGACTTATAGCTGTGCTTCCCGACCAGGGGATAGCCGTCGTAATCGCGGCGCAGCGTAAAGCCCCAGCCTGCCGCAGCGCGCGTCGCGCCGGTTTCGGTCGTGTCGTATAGGTTCGCGGGCTCGCCGTATGCAATCCCGAAGTCCGAAAAGCCGAGCCGCTCCAGCTCGCGGTATGCGATCGTCTCCGCGTCCTCGCGCGAAAGCTTCGGCTCCTGCCATTGCCTTGCGAACCGCTTCATGATCGCATCGGCTCCGTCGCCGGAGTCCTCCCGATACTGTGTTTCGCGATAGATATAGCCGTTGTTGCGACAGCCCCGATTGATCGTGACATTGCTCCATGACGCATTGGAAAAGCTGTTGATGTTCGCGTATCCGCCGTCCTCGAGCGTATAGCGGATGTACTGACCGACATGATAGCCCGTATAGTCGGATGCCTTTGCCTTGTCGAGCTTGTCCGGCGCGTTTTGGATCTGCTCTATATACCATTGGGACATCTCTGCGACC
>CALFIV010000186.1 GCA_937877295.1 uncultured Clostridia bacterium | reverse complement strand
TACGGAACGTCGGCAACCGTATAGCCGGACGCAGCGGCAAACTGCTCGGCAAGCTCGAGCGAACCGCTGGGTGCAAGGTTGCGAAAATCCCAATAGATTTCTCCGCCTTGGGTGTGATATGCGATCGTGCGGTCATACCCGTCGCTGCGGGTCAACTCGTACATCGCCTGATTCTCCGGCGTCTCCAGAGGCCTCGTACCGACATAGTCACGCGGACCGGGACGTGTGAAGCCCTGCCGCATCTTGATGACGCGCGCCATTTCCCATCCGGCCGGATACTGGAGGTTCAGATCGATCCCGGAAATATTGGCCTTCCAGCCCGAAGGAAACGGAATCGACGGATAGAAGCTCGAAAGTGCCTTTGCGCTTTCATAGAAGCTGTCGCCCTCCGTGAACGCGCCGACCACGAGGTCCGCTCCGTCCGGATTGACCATCGGCACGAGCGTCAACGTCGAGGTTTCATAGAGCGTCTGTCCCGGTAAACCGCCGATTTCCGTGCCGCTTGCAAAGGCCTGCGCATAGCGTTCCAAAAAGAGCAGCACGACAGGCGTTGTGATCCATTCGTTGGCGTGGTGGGTCGCATTGACGCCGACGCGCATGCTGCCCGCGCCGATGCGCAGGGCGTTGATCCTTGTGCCTGCAACACTCTCGCCGATCGGGAATTGCGCGAGAAACGGATACCGCAGCAAAAGTCCTTCCGAAACGCATGCGGTCAAAAACGAGCCGTACGGCACATTTTGGAACGTAACCTCGAACGGCAGCGGAACGGTGATCGTCTCGCCTGCCTGCCATGCCGCGCCTGCGTTTGCGGTGCGGATTGCATCCGCATCCGTTTGGAAACGCGCCGCTACCGTTTCCGCGGTATCGCCTTCCTGCAAAATGGCGAACGTCGATCCGACCAGGTACGGATACAGCGCCGCCCATGTCAGTCGTCCTACGATACCGTCGGCGCGCAGCCCCACGCTCGACTGAAACGCCCGTACCGCACGTTCCGTTCTGCGTCCGAAGATGCCGTCCAGATTTCCCGGCTCTTCCCCTGCCCGTTCCAATGCCGCCTGTACATACTGCACAAACAGTCCTTCATCTCCGTATCGAAGCTGCCGTCAAGGAGATTGCCCATCTTGTACTCCTC
>CALFIV010000185.1 GCA_937877295.1 uncultured Clostridia bacterium | reverse complement strand
AGGCTTTGGAGGATATAGTTCTCGTTCAAGGCACCGCGAAACTCCTTGAATTGTTCTGGCGGTGCGAGATAAATGTCAGGTTCCATACCAGCCAGTCGCCGCAAAAGACCGATGTCGAGGGCATAGACCTTAAAGATGCTCAGATCGTCGTATGCCTGCAGCGGCAGGCGTGGCTCCCGACAGAGATGTACCCTATATACGAGACCGGCACGTTGAAGCCACAGCAAGGCATCCTCATACTCACGCGCCCGGGCACCGGGGCGTACCACCTGATAGACGAATTTACGATTCTCTTTGGCCAGCTGCGAGGGGAGCGATGTCCAGACATGGTTTACCTTGTTGGACAGCACGGGGCTGGTATGCTTGACGAAGTCCAGGGCGTAGTCCTTCAGAATGTTGGAGAGAATCTCTTCTACGCGCTGCGGCTGTCCGTCGAGCATGGCCGCAGCAGCCTCGGGCATGCCTCCGCAGATGCGATAGGCCATAAATGCCTCTGCCAGACGGTCGAAAAATACTTGGGGAAGTGGCTCCGGCGTACTGACCCCCATGAAGTAGGAATGAAGGCGGCGGTTGCGTACCTGCAGAAACTCAGAGAACGTGACTGGATACATGTTGAGATGATCCACCTTGCCCACGGGGAAAGAAAACCCCTCATGCCCTACGGCGATGCCCAGCAGGGAGCCAGCACACGCCACGGCATAGTCGGGGGAGACGGCGAGGAAAAACGAGATCCCGGTGGAACTCGACGAGCCGTGATGCCCGAGCTTCTGCACGTCGGCGTGCAGCATCGAACGCGGATACGTATCGAGCATGCGCTTTTCGGCAAGCTCCTCGGCGTCGCCGCACAACAGTACGGCGGTCTCACCGTACCGTACATGCAGCACAATGGACGCGTCGTTGAGATCGTCTGGTTCGGCATAGCCATTGATCGGATTCAGCACCGTCACCGTACACACATCGCTCCATGCGATCGTATCGCCGCCGTTTGCGAGGACCACGGGGCAGCCGCAGCGCTCCAGTGCCGCGTACATCTGCCGACAGGACGCCGTTGAAGACTGCTGCGCGATCGTATAGAACGTACCCACCGGATACGCATCGAGCACATCGTCCATCGAACCGATATGGTCTTCATGCGGATGCGTGGCAACCACTACGTCGAGACTGCTGATACGATGCGCATCCAGCTCGTCGGCAATGGCGCGGAACGAACCTTCCGGACCGGCGTCGATCAGCATGGTCCTGCCGTCCGGGGCGATCAGCAACGTGCAATCGCCCTGACCGACGTCGAGAAAGATGACGGTCAAGGCGTCTGCTTCGGTCACGTCGACGGACGCGGAGCGGCTGTTTTTCAGCTTTTCCCACAGCTCCGCCTTTTCCTGCGCAAGCATATCCGGCTCATCGGCGTGGACGCAGCGATGCACATCAGCACAGCCGAGCGCAAACAGCAGCGTCGGCAACAGCATCCATGCGAGCAGTCGATGTATCCGGTTCATGCCTGTATTATACGATACTTTCGCATGCTTTGCAAGCGGTTTTCAAGCCGTTGCCGTGCGAACGCAAGGCGGAATTCGCTTCTCTGCTTTCACGGACGGTTGCGGCGATCTCGCTGCGCAGCCGGAGCATCAGAATCCGGTAACGAATGATTTCCAACATGTGTTTGTCCTCCCGTTTGTTTCTGATATCATGTTCTCACAACACCTGTCCCATAAATCGGAACGCAACAAGAAATTTGCAAATTGTGCAGCCCTGTGCTATACTGCAAGCAAACATTTGAGAGGTCGTGATATGATGAAGCGTATGCTTGTTATTTTGATCGCAGCGGCGATGCTGCTGTCGCTCGGATGCATTACGATCGTGCTGGATGTGCCGAAAGAAACGTCCGAACCGGCAGAAACCGCTGGGGAACAGCCCACCGCAAGTCTGACCGACGCATGCGGAACGCTCGCGGCCGAGCTGAAAACAGAAAAGCCCTCTGAAACGCCGCAGGCGGAGCAAACCGCGCTTCCCATGGTGTTCAACGCATATGAAGAGATGGAATCCGATCAGACTGAGGCATTGATGTTTACCTACGATCTGGACCGTGACGGCACGCCGGAGGAGATCCGGGTCAGTCTGGACTGGGAAAACGACGACACGACGATTACCGACGGCACGCGCAGTTACACGTTCGAACGAAGTGCCATGCTGTCACACGTCATACTGATCGATCTCAATCCCAAAACGTCGTATGCAAATCTGGTTGTCTGTATCGACGAAGCGTCGGACGATTTCATCACGGTGGTCCTGCATCCGGAGGGCGACAAGCTGGTCGCAGGAGAGGAGCATTATCTCTACTGCATTTACGATTGGGACGCCGAGGAGCTTTTGGGTTATGAGCGGACCGATCTTTTGGGAACGCAGGACGGCTCGCGGCTGTACAGCGGCGAAACGCTCGAACCGCTGTCCGACTGGCTGGATTGCTGGTATCCTTCGCCAGAGAAACTGCAGACGAATCGCGAAGCGCTGATCGAAAACGGCAGGCTTCTGCATGCAAGGATCGATGTGCCCTGCCTGTTGAACGACGAACCGTCGGTCATCAAAGCGGGCAGCTATGTGTATCTGCTGCGTTACAGCGACAAGCGGGGCAGCGCGGAGCTTTGCCTCGAGAACGGCACGCATGTTGACGTGACCTTTGCGCGCAACGAGGAAAGCTGGGGTTATCTCATCGAAGGTATCCCGCAGGACGATTGCTTTGACAACATCTTCTATGCGGATTAAGGAGGAAGTGCCATGAAACGCTTGCTTGCCGTTGCGCTTGTGCTGCTGCTCTGCTGCGTCGGATGCGCGCAGCCGGCTGCCGAAACGCCGGACGGGGCTGCGATTGTGCCGGCGTCGGAGGAGGAAACCGTCGCAGCGCAGCCGAACGAAACACCGACGGAGGAGGCACAGCCGACCGAAGCTTTGGCAACGGAGCTTCCGACGGATGAACCGGCAACCGAGCCGCAGTCCGAAGAACCTGCCGTGCCGCAGCCTGCACAGTCGCCCGAAACCGTGCTGATCGATACCTTCATCATGGGCGAGATTCTGGATGACGAACAGACGGAAGGCATTCTGACCGTTTATGATCTGGACGGCGACGGCAAGGATGAAGAGATCGGCTTTTCTCTCGATTGGGATGAGGAGACGACCACGATCACGGACGGCAGCCGCAGCTATGTGTTTTCGGAGAGCCCCATGCTCACACAAGTGCTGCTGGCGGACATGGACGCCGCTTCGGCGTACCGCAACCTGATCGTGAGCATTGATACCGGATCAGACGACTATGTCACCGTCGTCTTGCATCCGGAGGGGGATGCGCTGGTGCAGGACAGTATCATCGACGGCTTTGCCGCATATGAGGACGGCCGTCTCATAATAGACGAACGCACAGGGCTTCTCGGCTCCAATTCCGGCACACGCGCCTATTTCGGCGACGGGTTTAATCCGGAATCGGAATGGCTGGATTGCTGGACGCCGAGTGAAGAGAGCATGCTGGAAGACCCGACGGATCTGGTCGACGGCGGCATATTGCTGCATCTTGTCCGTGATCTGCCGATCAGAATGGACGACGGCAGCAAGCATGTCATCCATACGGGAACGTACATCTATCTCGTGCGATTCCACGAATCCCGCACGATGGCGGAGGTCTCCGAGATGGACGGCGTGATTCGCGGTGTCGTAACCTTTGCGTATGATGAAGAGCACTATACGTACACAATCGATGGCGTCAGTCAAGACGACTATTTCGACAATCTCTTTTACGCGGACTGAGTCCACAAAGCAAAGGAGCTGTCGCTTGACAGCTCCTTTTGCGTATCCTTACCGGGGATTCTCCCTGAGATTCATAAAGTTGCCTGCCGACATCAACCCGTAGGACGCATCGTCGACCGGGATTGTGAACGTGAAGCCGAACGTCCCTACAAGCTCGCGCTCACCCTGCTTGTTCAGATCGTAGAGATCCCAGCCCTCGATCTCAATCGTGATCGGGCCGTCGTACATATCGCGGCGCTTCGGCAGCTTCAGCTCCCACCAGTTGGTAAGCCCACGTGTTTTGGACATATCGTAGGTGTCGAGAAACTCTGCAATACGCTCGTCCTCCATATGGAAGCCGCGCACACCGCTTTCCTGATCGGCTTTCACCTCGACGCCGTTGATGCGAACCGTCTTCGGCACGGTTTCCCATGCGATCACTTCACAGGCAAGGTTGTCGACGCGATAGACGATGCACAGACGACCGTCTTGCGTAAACGCTACGCGCCTGATCTGTACGTCGGTTCCGTTCTGCGTCATGGAAACGTCTTCTATGTTGCGGGCGTCATATCGACCTTTGAAGCTGTATACCCAGTCGTCGCCGTCAATCGGGAATTGGTGCGGCGTAAACCACGCATCGCGCTCCTGCTCGTCCTTCGGCAGCGTGACCTCGCCGGTCTTCAGATTGCAGCGGAACACAAATACATAGTCGTCAAACTCGTCGGAGTGCATCCATCCTTCCGGCTGCAGAGGGATCATTTTGTTGAAGCTGCGCACGCAGCCGATTGTAACGACGTCCGGCAGATAGCTGCGATCCGCATAATAGGGGAGTCGCAAAAGCTTCGTTTGCGATTCCTTGTCGGGCGAGAATTCGCAGGCAATCTCATCGTCTGCAACGTCGTATCCATCCATGCAGAAATAGGAATAGTCGATCCAACCGAGCCCTTTGTAGCGTTCCGTAAGACCGAGAAGAATGCCCTGTTCGTCCACTGCTGCGTCAAGATAGGTCGTCAGGCCGACAACGGTATCGAGCCGCGCTGCATCGGCGAGCACCCCGGTGAGACTGTCGTGCGTCTCAGCGTCGCGGGCGTCGGCAACTTCCATGTATGCCTGCGCCATCTTTTGGATCTCGAGCTCACGCAGCTCGGCGGTATAATTGTAGACGAACGGAACGGAAAAGGTGCCGATCTCGCCAAGGCGAACACCGTCTTTGTCATACCGATACAGCTTGCCCGAAAACACGAGATTCGTGCCGTTCTCCAGCTTCCGCGGGAAATTGAGAAAACGGGTGGTGCATACGCCGGTTTCCTTGTCAAAGCCTGCGGCGGAGGGCGTATCGCCGTGATAGGCCGGATAGTCCGTTTCCGAAACACGGAGCGTGAAGTCGCAGGCGTCCTCACCGAGCGCACAGAATGTGTCGTACTCGGAAAGGATCTGCTGCGTGCGCTTGCTTTCCCGATACTCCGGATCGTTCAACACATCGACAAAGCCGACGGAATCGCTTTCGAGCGTATAGCAAAGCTCCGCTTCATCGCCTTCGATCTGAATGGAAACGAGATTCAGCAGGACGCCGTCAAGCTGCGCGATTCCCTCCAGCGGAATCAGATGCGGATAGCCTTCTTCGTCGATACGTTCGGCGGCAAGCGCGCGCGCCTTTTCATAGCGTTCATCGTCACTGGCTTCGATGCGCTGCTCCACAACATCCTGCAATTGCTCCTTTGTGCTCATCGAGACGGCAACGGCCGTGCCGACGGCGAGCAGCGCAGCAAGCGCCGCGGCGAGAATCCAGAGTCTGCGCTTTTTCGGAATGCGCACGGTGCTGCGGCTCTTTACCGGCAGCGCATCCAGCACGGCTTCCATGCGTGCGTAGTAGTCGGAGGGGACGGAGGGAAACAACGGATCGGCCGCTGCTGTCTGTTTGTTAGTTTGCATAGGAAACCTCCTGATCGGTCAATTCTTTTCTAAGCGCCTGCCGCGCACGGGAGAGACGGCTCTTGATCGTGCCCTCCGGCTCGTTCAGCAGCGCTGCGATCTCGGGAACATGATAGCCTTCATAATAATAGAGCGTCACGGCGAGACGGCTCTGCGGGGACAGCCGTGAAAACGCGGCTTTCAGATCGAGCGTGTCCTGCGGCGTTTCGCCGGTTTCGGGCAGATCGTCAAACGGGATCAGCCGCTTGCGCTCGCGCAGGATCCGGTAGCATTCGTTCTTGAGAATGCGGATCATCCACGGTTGGAATTTGCTGCGTTCGCGGAGCGATCCAAACGATGTGTACGCTTTTTCAATGCAATCCTGCACGGCGTCCTGCGCGTCCGCGTCGTTTTGCATCAGCGCATATGCCACGCGATACAGCGTATCGAGCATGGGCCGCACCTGCTCCGTAAACCACAGCTTTTCTTTCTGACTGTGCATTCTTGTCTCCTTTCGTTCCCGCTTGCCGGCAGCGGGTTCGTTGTTCGATCGTACACTTAATAGATGAGCGGGCGGCTTGAAAGGTTGCATACAAATAAAAACTCCCGTAAAAACACGGGAGATTTCGCGTCCAAACCGTCAGGACGGATTTTCTATGAAATGAAACGCAAACGGTACGTTTGCTGCGTCGGTGAAGACCTTGCGAAGCTTTTCCGCATATTCGCTCAGATTTGCGTCCAGTGCGTCACCGTTGATGAGAATGATATAAACGTTTTTCGAGAGGTCAGAGAGACAGTCGTAGAGCGCGTCGAGATTGTGGCCGTAATACGGCGGCAGCCGCAGTGTACGCTCCAGATAGCGGTGCGTTTCCTCGATAGTGGTCATGCGTTTTCCGTCGATGATGATCAGTTCCATATCATTCTCCTCCATACAGAAGCGTAAAGGACTCGTAGTGGTCGTCGGTGTAGTAAATCAGGCCGTCGTTGCTGAAGACAATGCGCTTTGCGCCGCGGCTTTTCCGCCCGCGCGTATCGATGTCGCATTCGGTATATTTGCGGCCTTTCGCTTTCGGGAGTAAACCCTCATAGTTGCCGAAGTATCCGCCGCCGATCGAGCAGCCCGGCGCATACGGTTCCAAAGATCCGCCCTCCCAGCCGAGCGCTTGAGCGGCTTCCTTTGTGATATAGTTTTTCGGCAGATGCCCGAAGAGATGAATGTAGAGTGCGACGTCGTCCTTGGTCCAGTATTCGCCGTCCTCGGTGACGGCATCATGCGGCGCTTCCGGTTCAAGCGTATAGACGGGCAGATCGATCTGCTCCGGTTCGGGCGTAGGCACAAGCTGAAATGCACAGCCAAACAGCGTTATCAGCAGCAAAAGCGCAATCAGCACAGACAGGATTTGTTTTGAATGCTTCATAAAACCCTCCAAATGCATTATATCACAAAACGCTGCAGCAGAAAAGGCGGTTTTTGAAAATAATCGTGCGTCTTATTAAAATCCGGAGATGATCGAAACAGCATCGGAACGTATTGCAAAAAAAAGCGCTGCGTGCTAAAATGCATATGGTAATTTGATATGCCGATGATGGAATTGCCAAAGCCGCCCCGGTGCGAATCGGGAAGGCAGCGGGCAAAACGGTTGTTTTGCCTCAGTAGCGGAGGAATTGCAGTGTTTACAGAAACGTATCGCATCGCCGATCAAACAATCCGGATCTCGTCCGTCTATGAAAAAATTCATTTGCTGTGCAAAGACTATCGCACGGATGATCCTTCGATTGTGTTTACCGTTGAGACTTCGGAGGACGACGCCGAATTTGAACGCAGCAAAACCGCGCAGGAGGATTCGTTTACAGGCAATGCACGCCGGCACTATCCGAGTGACTATCTCGAAATGCTTGCGGTCTATCGCAAAATCGCGGAGCGGATGCCCTCCTATGATACGGTGCTGATGCACGGTTCCTGCATTGCGGTGGACGGAACGGCCTATCTGTTCACGGCAAAGAGCGGCACAGGGAAGAGCACGCATACGCGCCTGTGGCGTCAAAGGTTCGGCGACCGTGCGGTGATGGTGAATGACGACAAGCCGCTGATTCGCATCTCGCAATCCGGTGCGATCGCATACGGCACGCCGTGGGACGGAAAGCATAGACTCAGCAGCAACATTGCCGTTCCGCTCAAAGGCGTCTGCATTCTGACGCGCGCCGAGCAGAACAGCATCCGCCGCATTTCGATCAGCGAAGCATATCCGATGCTTCTGCAGCAAATCTATCGGCCGCTGGACGCTGCGGCAATGACCCGGACGATGACGCTGATCGACCGCATGACAAAGACGGTTGACCTTTGGCAGCTCGGCTGCAACATGGATCCGGAGGCGGCACAGGTTGCATCCGACGTGATGATGCATTGAGTAAGACACAAAAACAGACGGGCAAACCGTCTGTTCAGACTGTCGAAAACCGTCGTTTTTTTCGGCGGTGTTCCTTGGTTTTAATGGCATTCGTGTACTATTCCGCTGTTCAGTATTAGTTTTTCAAAAATGATGGATCTAGAACAGTGGCTATTTGAGTATAAAATGCTATCTAACTGATTAACAAACGCACAAAGGGCTGTGGTTGGAGGATTGAGAAAATACGTATCGAGGATTTACTACCTATATATTCTCAAGCATACCAATATGCAAAACAGTGCTTAAGGCATCCTATGCATGTTGTAGACTACGTTTCTGAAGCTCGTGGGAAAACCGCTATTCTTAAATATGGAATCGGAGGGCAATGCGTTCATCGTGGTGTAATGTGTGCAGATCCGCTTTGTGAGATAGATAGTAATATCAAACGTGGAAACATGACAGACAGAGAACCAAACCGGAAGAACTATTATCGTTATTCATTTGACGATAGCAGCAGGTTGCTTCTTATTGAAAAATTCTGTGATGTTGATACAATTGAGGTTTTATGCAGAGAAGGCAATATTATCTATGGATTGGAATTTCCTGTAAAGTCAACTGATGACTTACATGCAATTGATTTAACAATCTATGGCAATGTAATAAATGAAGGTAGAGTGGAAGCATCGTTTTATACGAGCAAGACGGGGCTTGAAGCAGGTTTGAATGCTAGTCCATTATTTGTTCAAAGTAGAGAAGTTCTCATACCTCATTTTTGGGGAACTGTGATAGATTATGAAAATGGCTTTCCTCTTCGTTATTATTCTTCTATTCGTTCTAAATTGTGTTTCAGCGAAAACGAGATAGTCATTAGTCAAATCGTTTCCTATCCACCAGGGTATCAGCTGTTCCTTAATGATGAAGGCGATGTAGTAAAGTATAAAAGAATTAAAAAAGAGCGGAGCGATGACATAGAACAGGATATTCGAGATTTAGAAAGGCCGATACCTCGAAAACAATGGCATGATTGTCACGGACTCCTATAAATATACATTATTAGGAAATATCAAAACAAATAGATAGGATATAAAAAGTGCGGTATGGGCATAAAGATGCTTGACCACACTTTTTGCTTTGTATCGGATTGCTATCGTCTCAAACTATTGCAATTTATATAACGTTTGAAAACCCCCTTGACAAAACTCATCTTCTGCCTCCCTTCCCAACAGCCTGCTCAGCGTGTCAAAAGGTTTTTTGACACGCTGAAAGAGCCGCAGCCGCGGCTCTTTTC
>CALFIV010000184.1 GCA_937877295.1 uncultured Clostridia bacterium | reverse complement strand
TTCTGTTTCCGGTACACGCTGCACGCGATGTACGCCGCCTTCATATTTGAGCCGTGAATACGCGCCGCGCTTTCCGGCAACCGAGAGCACGATCTCCTTGACGCCGCCGAGCTCAGTCGTATTTTCGGACAGCGTTTCGGTCTTGTAGCCGTGCCGCTCCGCATACCGGAGATACATCCGCAAAAGGTCCGCGCCGAACAGCGAAGCTTCTTCGCCGCCCGTACCCGCACGGATCTCAAGAATGACGCCGCGATCGTCGTTCTCATCCTTCGGCAGCAACAACGTTTTGAGCTCCGTCTCCTGCGCCGCAAGCGAATCCGAAAGCGCGTAAAGCTCCTGAGTGATGAATGCTTCCATTTCCGGTTCAGGATGCTCTTCAAGAATGGCGCGGCAGTCCGCGCACTCCTCCTGCGTTTTTTCATAGCGAACGAACGCCGCAACGATCGGCTCAAGCTCCGCATGCTCACGCGCAAGCGTGCGGAAGGCGTCCATATCCTCCGTCGCCTCCGGCCGTGCCAAAGCTTCGGTCAATGCTTCATAGCGTTCTTTCAGTTTTTTCAGTTTTTCAATCATCGTTGTGTACCACAACCACGCGCGGTCGGTCTCCGTAATCCTTGACGCATTCCGCACCCGGGAACAATGCCAGCACGCCGTCCATTTGTGTCATGCCGATTTCGGTCAGCAGCGTGCCGCCCGGCTTCAGGACACGGCGGTATTCCTCTGCAAGTCTATGATAAAAATACAAGCCGTCCTGCCCGCCGCAGAGCGCAAGCTCCGGTTCGAACCGCAGCGCAGCGTCTCGATTCTGCATATCCGCTTCGGAGAGATACGGCGGGTTGCAGACGATCAGATCGTACATGCCGTCGATCCCGTCCAGAAAATCGCTGCGCACGGTTTCGATCGAAACGCCGTTGCGGCGTGCGTTGCGTTCGGTCATTTCCAGCGCATCCGCGCTGACGTCTGACGCCGTGACCTTTGCGCCGCCGCATACCGCAAGCGCGATCCCGATGCATCCGCTGCCGCAGCAGAGATCCAGCACCGCATTGCGTTCCGGCGTGAGCGTTTTCAGTGCAAGCTCGACCACGCGTTCGGTGTCCGGACGCGGGATCAACACGCGTGCGTCCACATAGAACGGCAGCCCGTAGAACTCCCATTCGCCCAAAATATACGGAAGCGGCTCACCCGTAAGGCGCCGTTCGATCAGCGGATCGAGCGCTTTTGCGTCCGTTTCGGAAAGCTCCTGATACGGCGAATGAAACCCGTTTGCCCGCAGAAGAAAAGAAGCTTCCAACTGCGCGTCCTCTCCGGCAACAGGCTTCAGCCGTTCGGCGATCGCGCGTTCCGCCTTTCGTACCATCATTCGGCAGATTCTCCTTCCGTCCTCGGTTCGTCCTTCGGTCGCAGCGGTGTTTTGGGATCGAATTCCAGATCGTCTTTGGGCGGATGCAGTGCAAGCTCAAAGGATGCGATCGCAACTTCGAGCATATCCGCGGTCGGCTCTTTTGTCGTTAAATGCTGAAGGGACAGTCCCGGCGCGCGTACAATGCGGCAGACCAGACTGTCGCTCTTTGCCGCTGCCTTCAGGACTTCATAGGAGACGCCCGCAATCACCGGAATCAAAACGATGCGTGCGAGACGGAACAGCAGCCGGTTTGCGCCGGTCTGTTCCCAATCGGAAAAGCCCGGGATCAGCGTACAAAGCGCGGTGACTGCCGTGGTGACGATGATGGAGACCGCCATCGTCAAAAACAGATAATTTGTACCGCAGCGCGGATGCAGACGCGTGCACTTTGCGGCATTTTCGGGCGTCATCGGAAGCTCAGCTTCGTAACAAGCGATGGTTTTGTGCTCTGCACCGTGATACATAAACACGCGCTTGATGTCCTTGATGCGGGAGATGCCGTAGATATACAATAAAAAGATCACGAGGCGGATCAAGCCTTGCACAACCGTGCTCCACGCAAGATTCATTTCACCGAAAATCAGCTCAATCAGCTCGACAACGCCGATCGGCAGCAGCACAAACAATCCGATCGCAAGAACTGCAGCAAGCAGAATCGCAACGCCTTTCATGATATCCATGGCGGATTTGTTGAAGCGTTTCGAAAGCCAGAGCTCGAACTTCGAAGGCTCTTCCGTTTCCTCACCCAAAAGCTCGGCCGCGCGTGTGGTGATGCTCATGCCGTCGGAAAGCGACTGCACAAACGCATAGACGCCGCGCACAAACGGCCATGTCGGGAACGAGCCTTTCTTGTAGCGCACGCGCTGGTGATGAAATTCTTTGGCAAGCGAACCGTCGCTGCGACGCACGACGATGGCCGTTCCCTTTTCGGAACGCATCATCACGCCTTCGATCAACGCCTGTCCGCCGATGTTTGTTCGTTTCATGTTGTTTCCTCACATACAAATTTAAGTAATCATATCACAATTCCACGTCCGTTGCAATGGCGTTCACATGGTTTTCACGATTCCATTCAAAAGCGGCAATAAAAGTGAGAAACAACGGTTCACAAGCGAAGCAATTTGTGCTATAATACATTAAAACTGGTTGGAAAGGTTCAGAAATGTATCGGGACAGACTTCGTGAAAAACTCATAGAAGCGCTAAAAGCGGTGCTTCCGATCCTGTGCATCGTGCTGCTGCTCTCCTTTACGGTCGCTCCGCTGCCGACCAGCATCCTGCTCGCCTACCTGTTCGGCGCGTTGCTGCTGATCATCGGTGTGATGTTCTTCACGCTCGGCGCGGAGCTTGCGATGGAACCGATGGGTGAAGAGCTCGGCGCGGGGCTTACCAAAAGCCGAAAGCTTTGGTTGCTCCTTCCTGCAGGTTTTTTGCTCGGTTTCCTGATCACCATGTCGGAGCCGGACCTGCAGGTGCTTGCCGGTCAGGTGATGTCGATCCCTTCGCGCGTATTGATCTTCAGCGTTGCGGGCGGCGTGGGACTGTTCCTTGTCCTCGCCCTGATCCGCATGCTGTTCGGCATCTCTCTGCGCACGCTGCTGTTGATTTGCTACGGCGTAACGTTTCTGCTGCTGATCTTTGCGCCGAAGGAGTTTCTTGCCGTCGCATTCGACGCCGGCGGCGTTACGACAGGTCCGATGACGGTGCCGTTTATCATGGCGTTCGGCATCGGCATCAGTTCCATGCGCAGTGACAAAAAAGCTACCGAGGACAGTTTCGGCCTCATTGCCCTCTGTTCCATCGGTCCGATCCTGACCGTACTGATCCTGTCGCTGATCTTCCGTCCGGAGGACGCGCTCTATTCGGCGACCGTTATCCCTGTCATTGACGATTCGATTTCGCTTGCAGCGCTGTTCACCAAAGCGTTTCCCGTCTACTTCAAGGAAATCGCGGTTTCGGTGCTGCCGATCATCGCGTTCTATTTCCTGTTTCTGCTGATCCGCGTCCTTGCGCGGCAGTCGAAGTTCAACGCGCGTTCTCTGAAGCGCATTGCAGTCGGCCTGATGTATGCGTATATCGGGCTTGTACTGTTTCTGACCGGCGCGAATATCGGCTTCATGCCCGCCGGTTCGACGGCGTTCGACGCGACA
>CALFIV010000183.1 GCA_937877295.1 uncultured Clostridia bacterium | reverse complement strand
TCATGACCACGTTTTATCCGTACCAATGGGATCTCAATTACGCCAATCCCATGGTGTTTAATGACATGACGGATACCATGCTGAACCTGTGCAATCACGGCGTCGATGTTTTGCGCCTGGATGCTGTCCCATACATTTGGAAGACGCTCGGTTCCTCTTGCAGAAATTTGCCTCAGGTACATACGCTGGTGCGCATGATGCGCATGGTATGCGAGATCGTCTGCCCCGGTACACTTCTCTTAGGGGAGGTCGTAATGGAGCCGGAGCGCGTCGCGCCGTACTTTGGCACCGTTGAAAAGCCGGAGTGTCATATGCTGTACAACGTGACGACGATGGCGTCCCTCTGGCATACCGTCGCCACACGGGATGTCAGATTGCTTGAGCATCAGCTGCGCCAGGTGTATGCGCTGCCGCGTGAATACGCGTTTTTGAACTATATTCGTTGTCATGATGACATCGGATGGGGCCTCGATTATGGCTTTCTGCAGCAATTTGGTTGGCGGGAGGTTCCACATAAGCGCTATCTGAATGACTATTTTACCGGCAAATGGCCGGGAAGTGTATCGCGCGGCGCGCTCTACAACGATGATCCGCGGCTCGGCGACGCGCGGCTATGCGGAACGACCGCGTCGCTCTGCGGGATTGAGGCGGCGGAAAAGCGCGGGGACAAAGCGGCGCTTGTGGATGCGATACGCCGCGATACGATGTTGCATGCGCTGATGTTCACCATGAGCGGCGTACCCGTTCTGTACAGCGGCGACGAGATCGCTGCGTTCAATGATTACGGATATCACAACGATCCGCTGAAAGCCGAAGACAGCCGATACCTGCACCGCGGCGATCTGAATTGGAAAAAGACGGAACGCAGAAATGACAAAACTGCCACTGAGGGTATGGTGTTCCGCACGATCAAGCGGCAGGAGGAACTGCGTGCCTATTACCGGGTATTCGACGACGCGGCGGACACATGGCTGCTCGAAACGCAAAACGACCATGTGCTGGGGATCGGACGCTATTATGAAAAGGAACAGCTGCTTGCGCTGTTCAATTTCTCCGACGAACCGCAGGTCGCCTGGGTACACGATCTTTCGACGTATTACGATCTGATTACGGGCGAGCGGCGCGATGCAGGCGCGGTTCAGCTGCCGGCGGGCGGCTGGATCTGGCTGCATAAAACGTTTTGAACGGAGGAGACATATGAAACGCAAACTGATCTTTCTTGACATTGACGGCACGCTGACGCCCGCAGGAAGCAACACACCGCCCGAAAGCGCAATGCGCGCGATCCGCTCCGCGCAGCAAAACGGTCATTTGGTTTTTCTCTGCACGGGACGCAATCCCGCGATGCTTGCGCCGGTTCTGGCGCTCGGATTCGAAGGCGCGGTCGCCGCGGCAGGCGGATATGTATTTGCGGGCGACAGCGTGCTGTTCGACTGCCCTATGACGGCGGAACAACTGGAAACCGGCATGCGGCTTTTGAAGGAGAACGGTGTGTTCCGCACGATCGAAGCAAAGGATGCCACTTGGGGCGATGAGGATCTCGGGGAGTTTCTGGCGACGGCGGGAGAGAGCAACAGTGAACTTGCGCGCTGGAGAAAAGCACTTGCCGAAGAACTGAATATTCTGCCGATGTCGCAGTACGACGGACGGCCGATCTATAAGATCGTGTTTATGTGCAAGACCGCGAGTCAGTTGGAACCCGCACGTGCCGCGCTTGAAAAGGATTTCAAATTCGTTGTGCAAGACGTTGCCGCGCATCAATGCTTAAACGGCGAGCTGATCAACAGAAACTTTGACAAGGGTAAGGGCGTGCGCATCGTCGCGGACGCGTACGGTATCTCCATTAAGGATACGATCGGATTCGGTGACAGCATGAATGACCTGGAGATGATCGAGACCGTCGGGACTTCTGTGTGCATGGACAACGGCAGCCCGAAGCTCAAGGCGCTGAGCGACATCGTTTGCCCTGCTGTGGATGCGGACGGACTTGCGGCTGCGTTTGCACAGCTCGGACTTGTGTGATAAAAAGACTGCGAATCGTTCGCAGCCCTTTTTGTTATTCCGTGTAATCTTTGACCGAAAACCGCCGTTCATCGG
>CALFIV010000182.1 GCA_937877295.1 uncultured Clostridia bacterium | reverse complement strand
AGTGGAAGCCCGGGCGCATCGCCCTGGCGGCCCTGCTGTTCGGTCTGTTCCGCGCGTTGGGCAGCGTCTATACGGGCTTCGATTTCCTCAATGCGCTCAACATCCCCAAGAGCGTGTACAACATGCTCCCGTACATCGTCTCGCTGGTCGTGCTCGCGCTGACCTCCAAAAAGTCCCGCGCGCCGAAGGCTGAGGGCATTCCGTACGACAAAGGACAACGCTGACAACTGTTTCTGCAGAGGGCTGCCGACATGGCAGCCTTTTTTGTTGCGCAAAAATATGAAAAAAGTGTGAATTTGGGGATAGATTTTTGTAAGGATTTCCTGTATAATAGAAAAGTCATAATAGGATAGGTCCGGGCAGGGCAGATCCTTGGGAAATCATAAGAAGGAGAAACAGCTACACATGAAAAAAGCATTGGCACTCATTCTGTCGCTTATCATGGTGCTCGCGCTGATCCCGACCGCGTTTGCGGCGGGTGAAGTTGCGATTGCTATGGATGCAGCGCCTGCCGATGGGGACAAGGTCGTGATCTATTATCCGACCGGCAGTACCGTCATCGGCACAACGGCAAGCGACAGCAAGCTGACCGGCGTTGCAGCGACGGTTGCAAACGAGCAGATCGTTGTGCCCAACGGCGCGGCGCAATTCGACGTCACCGTCGTCGAAGCCGACAAGTACGCGTTTGCTGTCAATGGCAAGTACCTTTCGACCGTGGAAGGCGGCGGCACGCTGACATTCGAGGAGACGCTGACGGAATACGGTCAGTGGGAGCTCACACAGATCGAGGGCAAGGGCTACCTCATCAAAAACGTAAAGGCCACCTACAACGGAAAGGCACAGTACATTGAGGTTTACAATGAACTGTTCACGACCTACAGCTACAAGGAGTCCAGTCAAAAGTACTTCCTGATGCAGTTCTACAAGCTTACCGATGAAGTGACGGTGCTTGCACCGACTGCCGATCCGGCGGCCGGCACGATCGCAAAGGGCGATACGGTCAAGCTTTCGAGCGCGACGGAAGGCGCGGCGATCTATTTCGGGTTCGACAACGAGACCTTCGAGGTATATTCCGCACCGATCGCAATCAACGAGGACTGCACGCTCTATGCTTACGCAGAGAAGGACGGCAAACAGTCCCAAACCGTGTCGTTTGCATACTCCGTATTTGAAGGCGCAATGAGCATCAAGCAGGCGCTCGAAGCCGGAACGGTTGCAAACGCGAGCGTCGTCGGACAGCTGGTGTATCGCTATGGCAATTACGGCGCACCCAGCACCGCCATTCTGCAGGCGAAGATCGACGGACAAATCTACGCGCTGCAGGTCTATAACGCGCTGGAAAAGAATGTTACGGGCGATGAGACCTACAACATCGGCGACTGGCTGTACCTGACCGGCTTGCTGCAGCCGTACAGCGGAACGCAGCAGATCCAGTCTCCGACGGTCATTCGTCTGGCAACCGAGGACGAGATCATCGGCGAGGATGCGCTGGAACCGCAGGTATATGAAAACTTTGCGGCGCTGAAGGCTGACAAAGCGAACCTGCTCTCCGAGTACGTCATGGTCAAGAACGTGACGCTCGGCCAGCACATCACAAAAGAAATCAATACCAAAGAGCTGACCGCCATGACCGACAGCAACGGCGAAACGATGAACGTCTATCGCGCGGCATACTATCCCGCAGGCGTGGAAGCCGGTGACGTGGTCAACCTGTACGGCATTGTTTCGATCTACAGCAATACGGTACAGCTTCGCAACGGCTCGCCGAAGGCCTATGTCCCGACCAACGACGTCAAAGCGCCGGTCATCACCCGTGTGACCAATACGGAAGCCGAGGTCGGCAAGGCGTATACCTTCTCCGCAAAGATCGAGGACGCAAGCGGCGTTGCGAACGTCAAGATGGAGGTCTTCAACAGCGAAGGCGAGCTTTTGAACACGTTTGAGGACGTCGAAGCCGAGGACGATACATATTCGATCCGCATCCCGGCGGAGAGCATCACCGGCGGCAACCTGACCGTCAAGGTTACGGCGACCGACGCGTGGGAGACCCCGAACACCGCGGAAGCGGAATTCGAGATCACCGTCGTCGACCTCCCGCAGATCGTTTCCTATCTGCCCGAGGCGAACAGCGCGACCGGCGAAAACAAGCGCCCGACGATCTCCGTCACGTTCGCAAACTGCGGCGAAAACCCGACCGTTGAAATGACGCTGAACAACGCTGCGGTCACCCCGGTCGTCGAAGGCAATACCGCAACCTACACGCCCGCAGAGGACATGGAGGACGGCAAGGTCACCGTCTGGGTCAAGATCACGCGTGCGGACGGCAAGTTCTATGAAACCAACTGGAGCTTCACGGTCGGCGTCGCCAGCTACCAGCTCTATTTCGGCCAACTGCATTCGCACACCGCGGAGTATTCCGACGGTACGGGCACGCTGGAGCAGGCGCTTGAGCATGCGAAAAACGCGCCGCAGATCGACTTCCTTGCGGTCACCGACCACAGCAACTACTACGACACCAAGGACAACCCGAACGGCGATCTGACCGACGCAAGCAAGGGCAAGATGACGGCGGACGGCAGCATGACGCTCTGGCAGGAAGCCAAGACGACGGCCGAGCAGTACGCGGATGATTCCTTCATTCCGATCATCGGCTTTGAGATGACGTGGTCCGGCCAGTACGGTCACATCAATACGTTCAACTCGATCGGCTTCGAATCGCGCAACGTTCCGAAGTACGTCGTCAAGGGCGGCCCGGGTCTCGTCGCGTACTATGACCGTCTGGTCGAAGTGGCGCGTCTCGACAAGGAGAACGGCCGCAAGTCCACGATCAACCAGTTCAACCATCCGGGCACGACGTTCGGTACGTTTGAGGACTTCGCGCATTACACCCCCGCATACGACGAGCTGATCACCATGA
>CALFIV010000181.1 GCA_937877295.1 uncultured Clostridia bacterium | reverse complement strand
GATTCATTTGCGACGATCCGAGCCTCGTGCTCGGCTACCGTGAATACACCGGCAGCGAGCCGCTGAAGGATATCTCCTGGAAGCAGACCGCCAAGCAGGATCGGCTGATGGTCAAGAACCACGATTTCACCGTGGACTGCGATGCGACGGTACTCGTCGATATCGAACTGGTCGAGCAAAAGACCGTTGAGCGCTGTCTGTCGCTGGTGCGCACCGTGTGCGAATACCTTGAGGCGCAAAAGATCCCCTATGCGCTGCGGTCCAACGGCGACCTGTTTGAGACGGACCGCGGCATTGGGCGCAAGCACCTGTTTGAAATCCAGCGCCGCATCGGCGTTTCCAGCTTCACCCCATATATCGCGTTTGATGCGCTCATTGCACGGATCATAACGGCCGATCGCGGCTATCACGGCTACATCGTCGTCCGGCCGCGGCGGACAAGGCACAGCGACGCGAGCATCGCAAGACTCAGCGCGCGCGCAAATGCGCAGGTGTTTGTATTGGAAGCAGAGGAGGACTGGCAATGAAACCGATGACAGCCTTTCGCCTAACTGCACTCTCCTGCTTGTGGTTTGCAGCTTTCAGCCTGCTGCCGTCGCTGCGCGTGTGGCTGTGGTCGCCGGTGCTGACGGTCGTCGCGATTCTGCTGACTTCGATGATCGCGGTTCGGTTCGAACGTCCGATCGTGCGGCTTCCGTTTGCACTGCTGCCGCTGGTCACGGTTTGGTACGCGTGGCGGGAGGGCTTGCTGATCAGCATCGTCTGCGCCGTACCGACCGTTGTGATCGCCGTTGCGCATACGGCGGATCGCGCCATGCTGGAATATTGGCGTGCGCGGCGTGAGTTTCTCGTATTGGCAGCGATCGGCCTTCTGCTGTCGATCCTGATGATCAATCCGATCCTGTACAGCGCGCAGTCTTATGCCTATATCGCCGCATTTCTGCTGTTCGGCGTACTTGCGATGCGTACAGGCAGAATCGGTTCGTTCGTCAGCTTCCGCTGGCAGGCGGGCAATGTCGGAATCTTTGCCTTGACCTTTGCGGCGTCGGCGGGCGTCGGGGTCGGTCTGATGTTCGGCTTCGATGCGCTGCTCAAATGGCTCAAACAGCTTCTTGTGGAAGAACCGCGAGAGATCGTTCACGGCACGCCCAATATCATTCGTCCGGATCATGTGATTGTGGTTCTGCCATCCTTTATGACAGAATCCACAGCCGCGCCATATGACGTGTTTACCGAGCCGCCGGATGAAACGGTTCTGACCCAAACAAAGCAAGTGGATATCTGGCTGATCGTCGTAGGGGTTCTGGCGGTGATCGCACTCGTGATTCTGATCTGGCTGCTGTTCGCGCACCAGAAGCACAAAAAGGAGCAGCCGGAAACGCTGGAGATGGAGACGGAGGATGCGGATCGCAAGGGCCGCGGCAAGCGGCGCAGACGCGGCCGCCGTCAGGAAACGAACAACGATAAGGTCCGTGAGCTGTACCGGCGCTATCTGGAGTATCTGCGCATGAAGGGCGTCGCAATCAGACGCAGCGAAACCACGCACGATATCTCCGAGCATGCGGCGAAGATAGCGGAGGATGATACGCAGCTGCGTGAACTCTACCGGAAGGCCCGCTATGGCTTGGAGGGCGAACTGCTGACCGATGAGGAGGTACAGACCGCTCAGGATTGCTATCTGCGGCTGATTGCCGCCAAGCGCGACGGGGACAATGCTGAAAAATCATGATCAAATGAAAAGACGCCGCCCGGCGTCTTTTCGCATGCATGTATGTTTCGTGTCCTCACATGGAGGCTATTCAAACCAGATCACACCGTCAAACCGGTATTTTTGATAGCGCTTGACAAAGGTCGCGACGGAGCAGACGATCGGCTCGCCTTCCTTATATTTCACACCGTCCACGGTTTGCGCGAAGCTGTCCGAAAAATAGACCAGTCCGTTTTCGATGCCGTGGATGAACAGCGCGTGTCCGTACTTTTTACCCGCCGTACTTGTACCCTTTTCGAATCCCACGAGGATGTTGCGCGCATGCGGATTTTCCTTTGCGATCGCTTCCAGAGCGCTTTGCAGCGTGTATTTCTTTGCACCGTATGCGTGGATCTTGAACCCTCCGGTGCTGGAACGCAGCTTATAGTAGGTGTCGTATTCGCGGTTGCCGTTGCACCCGATATACGTTTCGTTGATGCCGAGGATCACAAGCTGCTGATTGACATACTTGCCGCACTTGCCGCGGAAGGACTTGACGCGGGCGCGCTTTTTTGCAGCCGCGTATGTGGTGCGGATCTGCTCAATCATCGTTTCGTCGGGCGCGTCTGCGCTTGAAACCGTCTCAACCACCGTTTTTTCGGGCGTCAACGCCAGAGCGAGGTTGTCCGCAGCGGACGAGGCCGGCAACAGCGCAGCCATCAGACACGCCGCCGCAGCCAGCGTGACGGTCGCCTTCTTCCATCGACTCATGTGATCCACCTCCTGTGCGAGGTATCGTATCACACAAAAAACGGCTTGTCCGGGTTTTCGACATTTCTTTATAATGTGTTTTCAAAATATCCGATTATTCACACCGGGGTTACAGAACGGTCCAAAAATGTCCGAATTTTCTTCACGGTTCGGACAAAAAAGAAAATTATGAGATCGGATGGAACGGAGGCGGAAGCTGTGTTTTCTCTTCGAACGATACCAAAGTATGAGTAGAAGTGAAAACAACAGCTGATTTGCAACGAAACACAATAAAAGAAAGGGCGATTCGCCCTTTCTTCCTGCAAGTATTCTAATGCAGCAATTCGCTGCAAATGATCTGGCCCATTATTGCCAGTCGATTTATGCTTCGACCTTGACGACGGGCGCTTCGGGCGCGTTCTTCTTAATGCTTTCGATGCCCTTAAGACAGCTTGCCTTGGCCTTATAGCCTTCGCCGGTAGCGATGATCTCACCGTTCTTCGCCTTCAGACGGAAACGGAATTCGCCGGCCTTGTCCTTGTAGACCTCAAACTTCGGATGCTTCTTTGCCTCCACGGGCTCTACGGTCTGATCCTCGATCTCGCCGGCGGAGCACTTGCGGACGCTCTCAATGCCGTTCAGACAGGCTTTTTCGGTGGTGAAGGCTTCCTCATGCACAGATACAGCGGAACGGGCATTGTATTTCTTGAGATAGATGGCTCGGCGCATGAATACAAGATACCGGCGGGTGATGTAAAGATTGTTGACACCGGTTATGTGGCTATGCTGGACGCTTCCTGCCAGATGGAGGCTCAGACCGTAAAGGGAGTAAAGAATGTTCTCCTAGGCGGTGAAGGTCTGTTCAATACGAAGGTAACTGCACCTCCGGACAGAGCCGTAAAAATCTGGATGCAGACTATGCCGATGTCTCATCTGGCTGGTGCAATTGCACCTTATATTCCTTCTAAGGGTTAATGAAATGATGCAAGTGTTGCTGTTATGCAGCACTTGCTCTTTTGTGATATGAGGGTGAGAAAATGATTGAGATTAAAGGACAGTAAAATTTTGAATTGTTGCGTATTTTTGCAATGCTTATGATTATCAGCCATCATTTTGTAATACACGGTTTTTTTTGAGTATGATGTTTTTTCGGTGACACTTCCTAAAATATATCTCCGCTGTATGAATATAGGCGGAAAAGTAGGTGTCAATATTTTTGTTTTTATATCACCTAAAGATTTT
>CALFIV010000180.1 GCA_937877295.1 uncultured Clostridia bacterium | reverse complement strand
CAACGGCTACAATGTCGACGAAGTGATGCAATACGACGACGAGCAGCTCAAGGAATACGCAGAGCTGCTGCTTGCGCAGGCAAAGCTGGTTGCCGGCTTGCCGCTGGACGATCCCGCGGCGTTTGCCGAGGCGGTCTGCAAATTGATGTAAAGACGAGAACTAAGAAGCCGTTCAGAAACTCGCAAGAGAATCTGAACGGCTTTTTTGCATTATGTCGTTTCGGGGAAGATGTTCATATAGCGCCTGCGGACGACCATCGAGAAGATGAAGTGCGTCAGCGCGGTCAGACTCCAGGAGATCGGATAAGAGAGGTAGACCATGGTGAGCGTCGGCCACAGCGGAAAAATGAACCAGATCCAGATCAGGCGGAACACGCATGAGCCCATCAGCGAGATGACCGTGGACGTCGTGGACTTGCCCAAACCGCGCAATACGCCCGATCCGACCTCCATAAATGCCAGCGTAAAGTACGGCACGATCATCACATTGAAGCGCGTATATGCCGCTTCGAGCGCCAGCGGATCGCCGCTTTGGATATAGAGCCCGAGCAGCGGACGCCGCAGCGTCAGCAGAATGACCGCCGCCGCAACTGCGATCATCGCCGTCACGAAGTAGCAGCAGCGCATAACGGTGCCGATGCGCTTATACTTGCGCGCGCCGTGGTGCTGGCTCGTGAATGTCACGGACGCCTGATAGACCGAGTTTGTGGCGACGTACGCAAAGCCCTCGAGATTTGTCGCGGCGGCGTTGCCGTCGATGATCGACGAACCGCCCGGGCAGGCGGCGTTGTTGAGCCCGATGATCGTGCTCTGGATGAGCATGTTGGACAGCGAAAACAGCGCGCCCTGTACGCCCGCAGGCAGACCGTCGCGTATGATTTCTTTCATGGCTTCGCGTTCGATGCGAAGCTTTTTGAACTCCAGCTTGCACCAGCCGGTATCGCGCATCAGCACAATGCCCAAAAGAATGACGTTCGCAACGTTGGCGATGACCGTCGCATACGCGACGCCGTCCACCGAGCGGTGCAGCACGAGCACAAAGAAGAGGTTCATGCCCACGTTCAGAAGCCCTGTGCCGGTCAGCACGTACAGCGGCGTTCGCGTGTCGCCCTTTGCGCGCAGGATTGCGATCATGTAGTTGGAGATCGCCAAAAAAGGCGCGCCGCAGAAATAGATGCGCGTATAGAGCGACGCAAGCTCCAGCACATGCCCTTCGTCGCCCAAAAGCTTCAGAATCGGGCGGCTTACCAGCAAGCCCACGCCGGTACACACGACACCGAACAGCGTGGCCATCACCAGCGAGGTATGGACCGAGGCGCTTGTCGCTTCACGGTCGCCGCGTCCGATGTTGCGCGCGACGACGACGTTTGTGCCGATCGCGAAGCCGGAAAAGATATTGAGAATCAGATTGATCATCGCGCCGCACGTCCCGATCGAGCCGATCGCGCCTTCGACGCCCGACATGCCGGCGACGATCATATCGGCAGCATTGTAGAGCATCTGCAGGAGGTTTGTCGCCATCAGCGGCAGCGCAAAGAGAAAGACCTTGCCGAGCAGAGGCCCTTCCAGCATTTGAATATCTTTGGATTTCGCGAACGGTTTCATTTGCGTCAAACGACGGACAGATAAGGGGTTGCGTTCAGGTCCAGTCCGTCGCGGCGTCCTTTCATCAGAAGATAGAATCCGGCGCTGCCGATCATGGCGGCGTTGTCGGTGCAGTATTTGAAATCGGGGCAGCAGAAGCGGATGCCCTTTTTCTTCGCTTTATTTGCAAGCATTTCGCGCAGTGCGCTGTTTGCGGAGACGCCGCCGGCCAAAGCCAGTGTATCGGGACAGGCGCGCACCGCCTTGTCGGATAGGATCGAGATGATCTCATGCTGAAAGCTTGCGGCGACGTCCGCGCGGTTGACTGGCTCGCCGCGCTGTTCGGCGGTGTGCAGTACGTTGATGACTGCGGTCTTGAGACCCGAAAAACTCATATCGTATTCGTCCTCGCGCTCGTTGAACGCCGAGCGGAAGCGGATCGCCTTCGGATCGCCGTCTTTGGAGATCGGAAGAG
>CALFIV010000179.1 GCA_937877295.1 uncultured Clostridia bacterium | reverse complement strand
TCCCGAAGGTGCGCGCGTTCATGCATCTCGACACCGTCATGACAATGGTCGACGTCGATACGTTTGTCGTGCATCCCAATATCCTGCGCACCATGCGCGCCTACAAGCTCACCAAGCCCGACGGCAGGCGCATCCGCATCGAAGAGGACGCGCGTCCGCTGGTGGAGGTCTTCTCCGACGTGCTCGACCGTGACATCCGTTTCATCGAATGCGGCGGCGCAAGCGAAATCGATGCGGCGCGCGAGCAATGGAACGACGGCGCAAACACGCTGTGCGTCGCGCCCGGCGAGGTCATCACCTACTCGAGAAACTACGTCACAAACCGGATCCTCAGAGAAAACGGCATCACCGTTCACGAGATCCCGTCTGCCGAGCTTTCAAGAGGCCGCGGCGGCCCGCGCTGCATGAGCATGCCGTTTGTGCGCGAACCGATCACCAAGTAAACCCGAAAAATTCACATACAGAAAGGAAACCACTATGTTCCAAGGAAGAAACTTTCTCACGCTGCTCGACTATACGCCCGATGAGATCCGTCAGCTTCTGAAGCTCGCGCATCAGGTCAAGGCCGAAAAGAAGCAGGGCATTTTCCCGAAGCGCATGGCGAACAAAAACGTCGTGCTGCTGTTCGAGAAGACCAGCACCCGTACCCGCTGCGCATTCGAGACCGCCGCGTATGACGAAGGCGCAAACGTCACCTTCCTCTCGAACTCCCAAATGGGCAAGAAGGAATCGCTCGAAGACACCGCAAAGGTCCTCGGCCGCTTCTATGACGGCATCGAGTTCCGCGGCTTCAAGCAGGAGACCGTCGAGCTGCTCGCAAAGTACAGCGGCGTTCCGGTTTGGAACGGCCTCACGGACCTCTATCATCCGACGCAGGTCCTTGCGGACTGGATGACCATCGAGGAGCATGTCAATAAGCCCTTGAACAAGGTCAAGTTTGTGTACGTCGGCGACGCGCGCAACAATATGGGTAACTCCCTGATGATCGGCTGCGCCAAGATGGGCATGCACTTTGTCGGCATCGCGCCCAAAGAGCTGTTCCCGTCCGAGGAGCTCGTCAACAAGATGCGCGAGCTCTGCAAGGAGACCGGCGGCGAGATCACGCTGTCCGATTCGATCGACGCAGTCGAAGGCGCGGACGTCATCTACACCGACGTGTGGGTATCGATGGGCGAAGAGGCGCAGTTCGAAGAGCGCATCCGTCCCCTCGAGCCGTACCGCGTCACGATGGATATGCTCCGTAAAACCGGCAATCCCGACGTCATCTTCGAGCACTGCCTGCCGTCGTTCCACGACCTCGAAACGAGCGTCGGCCGCGACATCTATGAGCGCTTCGGCCTCAAAGAGATGGAAGTCACCGACGAGGTGTTCCGTTCGAAGCACAGCGTCGTGTTCGACGAAGCGGAGAACCGCATGCACACCATCAAGGCGGTCATGGTCGCCACCATGTCCGACACGCTGGACAAATAAGCCGGTAGACCAAAGACGCTTCCCACAGGAGGCGTCTTTTTCGCATACGCCGGTTTGAAACACAGAACCGTCCCCTGTGCTCCGTTATCTAAGAAACGCGCAAAACGACGTCGTTAAACTGATTG
>CALFIV010000178.1 GCA_937877295.1 uncultured Clostridia bacterium | reverse complement strand
TCAAGCTCGCCACTGACGAGGTCGAGGATCGCCTGCGCGTCGTCGTCGTCGGTGTCGCCGTCCTTGTCTACGTCGTGACCCTCGGTGCTGACCGCGGTGCCGTTCCACGTATAGGTCACGCCGCCGGTCGGGAGGTTGACCGTCCCGTGGGACAGATTCTCGTCGGAGATCGCCTGCGTGAACAGCTTGGTATCAAGTTCATAGGTCAGCGTCTCGCCCGTCAGGTTATAGACGATGAAGCTGTACTCATACGAGCCTTCGCGATCCGGATCGTCGCCGAGCTCGACCTTGACCTTACCGTCAACGTTCGCGTTCGTATCGCTGGTCAGGTACGCGTCGTTCATCATAATGACGGACTTCGCTTCGACTGCCTTAGAAACCTCGGCAAGACCTGCGCCCTGCTGCAGGATCGACAGGAAGTTGTTGCCGTCCTTCATCGGAGTTGCAGTCGACATCAGCAAGCTCTGCGCAATCGCGCGAAGGCTGTAGTCATTTGTCAGATCGGTGTTGTAGAGGTCTGCGTTCGTATCGGAGAGGTCGTTCTCACGGAGATACTGCGCAACGACCGCCGCAAGACCTGTGATGTGCGGCGCAGCCATGGACGTACCGGACATCAGGCCGTACTGGTTGGAAGCGGTGACTTCGTCGCCGTCAATGCCGTATACGGAATAGATATCGCCGCCAGGCGCGGTGATCTCGGGCTTCATGATCAGAGAGCCCGGAACGCCCCAGGAGCTGAAATCGGTGATTTCGGCGTCCTTGCGGTCCAGAACCGCAGAGGTTTCCGTCGCGGTGACCACAACTGAACCGGTGTAGTAGGTATAATCACCCGTCGTATCGGACGTGCTGTTTGCTTTCAGCGTGTTCGCATCGCGGAGCGACATGGTGACCATCGGGAACGTACCGGTGAAGCTCGAAAGATTCATATAGATCGAGCCACTCTTGTTGTTCGCGATGATGACGGCCTTCGGACTGTAGGAAATCGCGTTGTTGCCCTTTTCGGTAAACGCGAGTCCGCCGCGGTTGACGATGACGATCTTGCCGGAGAGAGAAACCGCGCTGTTGACCGCAGCATAGTCCTCCGCCGCGCCGACCGCGTCGATGTAGACGAAGTCGTACGTGCCAGCGATGGTGCTCATTGCCGGGTTGGTGTACGCATTGCCGCTGCTGTCTTCGGTGGATTCTGCATAAAATACCTGCTGGCTGCCGTTGAACGTCAGCGGCGTGCCTTCGAGCAGCGTGTTCTGCGCCGCAGCAACCGCCATGCTGTTGAGGAACGAACCCGGGGAACCGCCGGTGTGGAAGTGCGCGTCTTCCGCGTACAGACCGGTGCTGGTGAAGTCGTCGAATGCATATGCATTGCCCGCGGAGATCGACAACACGAGGTGGTTGTTGTTCGTGTTGTTGATGAGACCGTTCAGCGTCGCCTGATACGAAGTGCTCGCATAGGTGTAGCCGGGCGCGGAGGAACCGAGCGACAGGTTGACCGAGTCGGCGCCGAGCACGATTGCGTCTTCGATTGCCGCAAAGTAGTCGGAATCATATGCGCCGCCGGCTGCACCGAAGACCTTCATGATCAGCAGCTGCGCGTCAGGCGCCATACCGACCGCACCGACGTAATCAACCGCTTCTTCCCAGTTCGAACCGTTCTGGATGTAGCGGTTTGCAGCGGCGATACCCGCAACGTGCGAGCCGTGGTTGCTGCCTGCGTCGTTGTGCGTCATCGTCTGGTTTTCGTCAACATAGTTCCAAGCGTACGGAATCTTGGTGCTGATGCTGTACGGGTTGGTTGCGTTCAGACCGGAGGTCGGAATGCTGTCCATCAGATTAACGGTCTTGCCGTCCGCACGAACTTCCTCAATCGCGTGGTCGAAGCCGGCTGCCGCAAACGACTGATGCGTTGCATCGATACCGGTGTCGATGATCGCGATGCGGCTGCCTGCGCCGGTGTAGCCGTCAAGATACCAAGCATCCTGCGCGCCGACCATGTTTGCGCTCGTGTTCGCCGTATTCGGATGATCCGCTTCCGCGTCTTTCGGCGCTTCATACTGCGTCTCAAGCTCAACGGACTTGACGCCCGGGAGACGCTGGATGATCACGATATCCTTGTACGGGATTTCGACAGAGATCGCGTTGGCAAGCAGCGTCAGATTCCACTTGACGGTCAGCGCATGACCGACAGCGGATTCGATGGCTTTCTGCATGGTCTCCTGCTGTCTGCGAAGACCGTTGCGGTATGCAGTCGCGCTGCTGTTTTCCGCGATATTCTCAGTCGAATAGCCCGCATCGATCGTGGACTTGCCGTCCAGGAAGATCGATGCACGGACGATCTTGTTAAGGTCGATCGGCTGAATGGATTCGGGATCGAATTCGCCCGGATCTTCCTCTTCGATCTCGCCCAACTTATGGATGTGCAAAGTTGCGGGATCGAGATCCTCCATCTCGAGCGCGACGGAATCGTCTGCGGGCGGCGTTGCCGTGTCCGCATCGTTATCCGCATACGCTCTTGCAATACCGGTCAACAACGGCATTGTCAGCAGCATCATAACTGCCATCAGTACAGATAGAAGTTTCTTCATAAAAGCTTTGATGCTTCCCCTTTCTCGGCGACAGATTTTAATGGATGCGGCGACGCGATCACAACATCCGGATTAGAACTCGCCAACGCATATTATATAATAAAATATAAAGAAAGGCAAGCAAAATATGAAGGAAATATGAACTTATTTTCCATATAAATACAGGCGTCTGAGGGGACGCCCGTGCATGAGGAATCATCAGATGTTCAGCAGCGCAACCGCAACGTCGTTGGCGTTTGTACCGGTCGGTCCGGTCATGATCAGTCCGCCGGTTTTTTGCAGCGCGTGATAGGAATCGTTGTCCGAAAGAACGCCGTCAACGGTGAGCCCGAACTGTTTCAGCTCCGCTTCCGTATCGCCGTCAACATAGCCGCCTGCGTGCCTTTGCATGAATTCGCGTCCGGTACGGGATGGCCGGCTTCATAGCAATCGATGTTTGCGATCGCGCCTTCGACGTGCCCGTATTTGGTGACGACAATGCCGTGTTCGATGCGGTCGCCGAGAAGATTCCCGGCGGTCTTCGCCATCCGCCAAGCGGCTTTGCCGGCGGCCACGAGCAGAACACGGCCCGTGAGCGTCACGTGCCTGAGCGCTTTTTCCACAGCCGCGTCGGGCAGCGCGGCGCGGATCGAAGCCTGGACAATCTGATCCGCATGGGATCGCAGAATCGGATTCATAGCAATCCACATGACAATCGGGAACATCCCGATTCATTCTATCCGTTTGACGGAACATTGTCAATCGGTCCGGCGCATGCTTGTTTTTGGAGATGATTTGTGCTATACTGATCATATCATATTGAAGAGATGCGGAGAGGAGAACAGCATGAAAATCATCACCATCAGCCGCGAGTTCGGCTCGGGCGGCAGAGAGCTCGGCAAGCGCATTGCGGACCGCCTTGGGTTCGATTATTACGACAGCGAGATCATATCGGCCGTCGCCCAAAAGAGCGGCATGGACGCGCAGTTTGTGGAGAACACGCTCGACAATCACGGATGGCAGGATTATTCCATCACGTTCGGCGGCACGATCCACTCCGTCGCCTACGTGCAGTCGAGCAAGATTGAGCTTCTGGTACAGCAGCGCAAGGTCATTGAGGAGATCGCGGCGCTCGGCAAGGATTTTGTCATCATCGGCCGCAACGCGGACGTCATCTTAAAGGAGTATCATCCGTTCAATATCTTCGTTTGCGCCGATAAGGAAGCCAAGATTGCGCGCTGCCGCGCCCGCGCCCGTGAGGAAGAGCATATGACCGATAAGGAGCTGCTGCGCAAGATGAAGGAGATTGACAAGGCCCGTGCCCGCACGCGCGATTTTCTGTCCGGCACGGAGTGGGGGCAGCGTGAGGCGTATCATCTGATCGTCAACACCAGCACGTGGGAGATGAAGCCGCTCGCAGAGGCGGTGACGGCGTTCGCCGAGGCATGGTTCAAGAACGGCAAGCCTGTTTCCGAATGAAGAGCCGACCGAGCAGATACAGACCGAACGCCGCAAGCGCGATCGCGCCGAGATAGATCAGAATCTCCGCAAGGATTCCGGCGTGCGCAGCAATTTCGCGAAACACCGGCTGTGTCGACGGATAGAACGGCGTGATGTAAAACATATTGGATTCCGCGTAAATGTCGCGGATATACAGATGGCTGAATCCATTGATCAGCTCCGCAACGGCCGCCATGCAAACAAACAGCAGAAGCGTCGGCCAGAACGGAGCTTTTTTGCGCCTTGTGAGGATGCGCAGCGCGGCAATCGCCTCAAGAAGCATGAGCGCGTGATAGAGAAAGCTGTGCGAAAAGAGCAGGATCTGATCGCGCATCATGTCCTCGGGAAACAGCAGCGCGAAGACTGCGCCGACCACCGAAAATGTGCATAAAAATATAAGAAATGAATCCTGCGCACGGCCCTTCAGAAACGGTACGAGCACCGAGCAGTACATTGCCATGCTGCAGAGCTGCCACGGGAAAAACCACATCGAACGCGTACCGCGATAGACATACGCGGCGACAAAACATTGCTTCCAGGCCTCGGTAACCAACATAAAAACGCCCATCCAGAAGAGCAGACGAAACAGCGTTCTCTCCTACGATTTGCGGATCAAAACCCAAAAGCCCGCGCACAGCACGGCTACGGAAATCAAAATCGCGATATGCACCGCACCGTATGGCTGCGGCGTCACGGCAAACGTCCAGTTCACACAAAGTCTCCTTCGGCTTGATCGACTCCATTGTACCATACCCGAACGGTCTCTGCAATTTTTCGAAAAAACTTTTTCAACTTTTAATTTCATTTTAGTTTGCGCGGGTAAGATGAAGCCATCAAAAGAAAGAGAGGGCAGAAACATGGAAGCGCTAAAAGCCCCGATCGTCGTGATGAAACGATATGAATGGAAATACATCCTCACCGCCGAACAGACCGCGTTCTTCACGGAGCGGCTCAAAGGACACATGGAGGAGGACGAATACGGGCTGACCACGATCGCGTCGCTCTACTATGACACCCCGGATCATCAACTGATCCGTACCTCGATCGAAAAGCCTGAGTTCAAAGAAAAGATCCGGCTGCGCGCCTACGGTCCGGCCGACGATGAAACGCCGGTGTATCTGGAGCTCAAGCGTAAAGCGTTCGGCGTTGTTTACAAGCGCCGCGTGCAGAGCACAATCCCGCAGGCGAAGGCGTTCTTCTCCGGTTCGGATATATTCTCGGACGGACAGATCAACCGCGAAATCACCTATTTTCGCGATTACTACCGCGACCTTGTGCCGTCGTGCATGATCCTCTACGATCGCACCGCGTACCGGGAGACCGACGGCGATCTGCGGCTCACGATCGACCGCAATCCCCGGTATCGCATTGACGGATTCCGGTTTGACCGCGCGGACGGCATTCCGCTTCTGAACCCGGGAGAGACGATCCTCGAAATCAAGGTGCAGGACACGATCCCCCTGTGGCTTGTCCGCATCCTCTCAGAAGGCAAGATCAAGCGCGGAAGCATCTCCAAGTACGGCGAAGCGTATCGCCATGAGCTGCTGAGTGCACAGTAAAGAAAGGATGATAGCTATGTTCGATTCCGTATATTCCTCTTCGGTCACTGCGGCCGAGTTTTTCCTGATGGCAGGCGTTGCGGTGCTGTCGGGCGCATTGTTTGCATGGATCATGTCAAGACGCGTGCGCTCCACCAAACGTTTCTTCATCGTTGTGTCGCTGATCCCGTTCGTGATCGGCGCAGTCATCACCTTTGTCAACGGCAACATCGGCGCGGGCGTTGCCATTGGCGGCGCGTTCGCCCTGATCCGCTTCCGCTCGGCGCAGGGCACGGCGGATGAGATCGCCGCGATCCTGATCTCCATGGGCGCAGGCATCGCGTTCGGCATGGGCTACCTTGCCTACGGCGTGATCATTCTGCTCGTACTCGGACTGCTGTTCTTCCTGTTCTCGTCACTGCATCTGTTTGACAGCAAACGTACGGCCGAGGAGCGGCTTTTAAAGATCACCGTACCGGAATCGCTCGAATATACCGACATGTTCGACGAGCCGTTCCGGAGATACCTGAAGAGCTCCGAATCCCTCGGCGTCAAGACGACCGGCATGGGCTCGATGTTCCGGCTCTCGTTTCTGGTCCGCATGAAGGACCCGAAGGAGGAGAAGGCGTTCATCGACGAGCTCCGCACCAGAAACGGCAATCTCGAAATCTCCCTGCTGCCGTATTCCGAGCAGCAGAACCAACTGTAAAGGCGAAAGCCGGAAAGGAACCGATCATGAAACACAGTATTTCAATCATATTGATTGCGGCACTGCTGACGGCCGGATGCGTCGTACCCGTGACAGCAGCCGTACCGACCGAAACCGCAACCGCAGCCGCAACCGCGGTGACGGTCTCCGAAACGGCAGCTCCCGCAGAGAGCGCCGAAGCGCAGGCCGATCCCGTTGACGACAGCAAGGCGACCACGGACATCTTCTCCGTGACGTCGGAAAACGGAGAGATCACGGCCGACGGCTCCGTCTATACGATCACCGCCGCGGGCGATTACACCGTCACCGGTCTTCTCTCCGACGGACAGCTCGTGGTGGACGCGGGCGATGCGGACGAGGTAACGCTGATCCTTTCGAACGCTTCGGTCTCCTGCACGAGCGGCGCGCCGATCCTTGTGAAAAACGCTTCGGAAGTCACCGTCAAGGCGGAGAAGGACACCTATAACACCGTCACCGACCTCAGAAGCGGCAGCGCGGAGGGGGTCGAGGAGGACGCGGCGATCTTCGCGACCTGCGATCTCAAGCTTTCGGGCAGCGGCACGCTGATCGTCACGACCGCGTTCGACAACGGCGTCAAGTCGAAGGACGATCTGTCCGTCAAGAATCTGACGCTCAAGGTCACGGCGGCGGGCAACGCGCTGAAGGGCAACGACTCCGTCACGGTCAAGTCGGGAAGTCTCATCCTGATCTCCACGGACTCCGACGGCGTCAAGACCGAGAACTCGGACGTCTCCGAGAAGGGCAATCAGCGCGGCACTGTCTCCATTGAAGGCGGTCAGGTCGACATCTACGCAGCGTGCGACGGCATCAGCGCGGCGTACAACGTTGAGATCTCCGAAGAGGAGAGCTGCACGGTCCGCATCTATACCGCATCGTACGCGGACGTCGGCGATCTCCGATCGGGCACGGAAAAATACCTGATCGTACCGGTCTCGCTTTACAGCGACAGCTATGCGTATTATGCGTACTTCTACAACGATGACGACGCTGCGGGCGTCTGGGCGGAATGCACCTATGAAACCATGGTCTACAGCGGACGCAGCGCATCGTATTACGGCCTCGTGTTCCGGGCGCCGGACGGCTATGCAAACGTGCTGTTCCAGATCGTGGACAGCGGCGTCACGCCCGACGGCGAACGCTATGCGGCGTCGACCACCGGCGAAACGGTCAACGCCTCGATGAACGGCTATCTGATCGGTTCGGTTTCGGATACGGTCATTTCCGGCGACTGGGTGAATCTTTCAAGCGGCTCGGGCAGCTCGTCCAAAACGACCTGGTCCTCGAAGGGGATCAAAGCCGAAAACGAGATCGTCATAAACGGCGGCAGCGTCGAGATCCATGCGATGGACGACGGCCTGCACGCAAACAGTGGCGAAGCGCTCGATAACGGCGCGACCGGGCTCGGCAATATCACGATCAACGGCGGGTCCGTCACGGTCACCGCGGCGGACGACGGCGTCCATGCAGACAATGTGCTGACCGTCAACGACGGTACGGTCAACATTATCGAATCGCACGAGGGTCTTGAGGCGAACGTGATGAACCTCAACGGCGGCACGGTGTACGTCTATGCAAACGACGACGGACTGAACGCCTGCAAGGGCAGCGCGACCCCGATGGTCTATATCAACGGCGGGTATGTGCAGGTCACGACGCCCTCCGGCGATACGGACGCGATCGACTCCAACGGCAGCTTTGTCATGACGGGCGGGACCGTGCTCGTGCTCGGCGGCTCGTCGCAGGGCGGTATGTCGGGTTCGGTCGACGTCGACGGCAGCGTTAGCGTCACGGGAGGCACGATCGTTGCACTCGGCGGTATCTGCCAGATTCCGTCAAACGGTTCGGTCAACACCTACGTTTCGAGCGGCACAAGCTTCTCGGCAGGCGACTATCGTCTTGTCGACGCAAGCGGCAATGAGATCTTCGCCTTCACCGTCAGCGGCAGCTACAGCTCCTGCTGGATCGCATCCGATGCATTCCGGCTCAACGGCTCGTATGCGCTGCAAAAGGACGGCAGCTCGCTTCTGAGCTGGACACAGTCCTCGTCAACGGAAGGGGCAAGCGGCTATTACGGCGGCTTCGGCGGCGGTAACGGCGGCTTTGGCGGAGGCGGCCACGGCGGACGCAGATGACAAACGGTCTTCAGCCTTCATCCGAGGATTCGGCGAACATAGCGAAAAGGGGCTGTCTCATTAGTGAGGCAGCCTCTTAGCATGGAATATAAGTATAGAA
>CALFIV010000177.1 GCA_937877295.1 uncultured Clostridia bacterium | reverse complement strand
GCTCGGCGGACTGCTCGGCGTGGAGGTCTACAGCTTTGAACGCTTCTCCGAACGGCTGCTGCAGCGGTTCGGACGCGTACGTCCGTTTCTGTCCGTCGAAGGCCGGCACATGGTGCTGCGCCGTGCCGCATACCGCAACCGCAGCAAGCTGACCGTTTTTGCACGCATTGCGCAGACGCGCGGCTTTGCCGAATCGATGGATGAATGGATCGGCCGCTTCAAGCAAAGCTGCATCACGCCGGAACAGCTTTCCGACGCGCTGAAAAAGCTTGACCCCTCTTCCCTTCTGTACCGCAAGCTGTCCGATCTCTGTCTTCTGTACCGCGACAGCGAAGCCTTTCTCAAGGAACGGTATCTGACCGCGCAGGACCTTCTCACAGAGGTCCTCGACGTGCTGCCCAAAGCGGATCTCTCCGATACCTGCGTCTATGTTGACGAGCTGGACCGCCCGCGCGAGCAGGTGACGCGGCTTCTGCATGCGATCATTCTGCACGCAAAGCATGTGACAATGACGATCCGCTATGAAAGCGATCCCGATCTTGCCGCGCTGTTCCGTCCGGAAACGGAACGCGCAGAAAAGCTGCGTGCGTTCTGTGCCGAAAACGGATTGGCCTATGCGGAGCGCGCGTTTGAAATGCAGAGCGCGAAGGTCGATCCGGCGTTGATGCATGTAACGCGTCAGCTTTTCTCCTCCGATCCGCAGCCGTTCCCCGACGTTTCCGATGCGGTGACGGTCACAAGCTTTGCCACACAAGCCCTCGAAGCCGATGTGACGGCGGATCGCATCCTTGCCCTTGTGCGCGATCACGGACTGCGCTACCGTGATATTTCCGTGGTCGCTTCATCGCTCGAAACGTACGGACCGCTCCTGAAACGCGCTTGCCGCCTTCGGAAGATTCCGCTGTTCTTTGACGCGTCGCGGCCGATCATGGGGCATGCGGCGACAGATTTTGTGCTGTCCTCGGTCCGTGCCGCCGCAAGCGGTCTGAACGTCAACGATCTGCTGCACATCGTCAAGAGCGGCTATGCCGGCGTCGACGCCGCCGATGCGGAACAGCTTGAAACCTATTTGCTGCGCTACGGGCTCTTCGGGAGCGCGCTCACCGAGCCGCTTTCGATCGGCGAGATCCCCGAGGGCGCGGAGCGCGCAAGAGGCTTGATCGTGCCGCAGCTCTCCGCTCTGAAGGAATCGCTCCTGTTGAAAACCGCCGGCGAGAAGGTGCGCGGTCTGTACGCGTACCTGAAAAAAACGCAACTGCGCGAGCGTCTGCAGGACGAGGCGCGCGCGCTGCAGTCCGCGGGACTGTCGCAGGACGCGCAGACCTACGCGCAGATGTGGAACACATACGTCACGCTCTTTCTGCAGATTGACACGATCATGGGCGACGTTGAAATGGGCATGAAGGAGTTCTGCGCGCTGCTGGAGGAGGGCCTTTCGAGCTATCAGATCGGGATTCTGCCGGGCAGCGCGGATCAGGTGGTGCTCGGCGATCTGGTACGCACCCGGCTGTCCCGCTGCAAAGTCCTGTTTTTACTCGGCTGCAACGAAGGCGTATTTCCGCCCGTGCGCAGCGACGACGCGCTGCTGAACAATGCCGAGCTTTCCCGCATGTCGGACGCGGGTCTGTCCGTTTGGGGAAACACCGCGCTTCTGAGCGCGGCCGACCGGCTGCAGCTCTATACGCTGCTCACCAAGGCGACCGAACGGCTGCGCTTCTCCTATGCATGCTCGCGCGCGAGCAGCGAGCTGGTGGCTTCACCTTTGCTGCGCACCGTCGGAATGCTGTTTCCGAAGAACGCAACGCTTGCGCTGGTCGGTCCGGAAGATCCATACCCGTCGACCGTAGAAACGGGCTTTCTGCGGCTGTCCGAAGCGCTGCGCGAATACCGCGCGGACGGCGGAAAGCAGGAAGCGCTGCCTGCCCTGCTGGAGCGCTTTTCCCGGGATGAAACGACAAAGCCTCGCGTAAACGCGCTGCTCGATCCGCATGCGCTGGTCAATCCGAACGTACAGTTCGGCAAGAAGCTGGCACGGCAGCTCTATTCCGAAGCGCCGATGATGAGCGCAAGCAGACTGGAGCAGTTTGCGCGATGCCCGTTTGCACAGTATTTAAAATACGGACTCAAGGCCGAGGAACGCAAGGAGCTGACCGAACGCGCAGACACCGTCGGAACGTTTTTCCATGACGCGCTCGACGCCTTCGGACAAACGGCGCTGAAGGAAGGCAAGGATCTTCGCACGATGACCGATGCGGAGGCGGATGAGATCATCGACCGCATCCTGCCGCCGCTCATCGCGACGCACAACGACGGGATTTTCGACCGCAACGTGCGGCTGCGCGAAGCGCTGATCGTGCGCATTCGCATGGTCCGCTGGTGCGTTTATTCCGTTTTGCGCCAAGTCCGCGAAGGCAGGTTTACGATCGCCGCGACGGAGATCGATTTCGGTATGGGCGAAGGGCTGAAGCCCGTTTCGCTCGTGCTCAAAGACGGCACGCGCATCGGCGTGCACGGCAGGATCGACCGCATCGACCGGTCCGTCGACGGAACGATGCTGCGCGTGGTGGACTACAAGACCGGCCGCGATCACACGTTCGACCCGTCCAAGTTCAAAAGCGGCGAAACGATCCAGCTCCCGCTGTATCTCGAGGCGGCAAAGCAGCTCGGCGGCGAACCGGTCGGGATGTACTACATGCCGCTGACGACCGACGCGCCGAAGTCGGCGGAAGAACTGCCGATGAGCCCGCTCTCCGGCGTGACGGCAAACGATCCGGACACAATCGAGGCGAGCGACGCGGCGCTGGACGGCTATTCCGAACTGATCCGCGGGCTTTTGCGCAAGAAGGACGGCAGCTTTTCCGGCAATCTGGTGACGCGCATGCAGCTTTTGGATCTCAAGGAGCAGGCGATCGAAACCGCAGCGAACGCAGCAGAACGAATCTTAAACGGCGAAGCCGATATCTTCCCCACCAAAAAGGCCTGCACCTTCTGCCCGTACGCCGCCGTCTGCCGCTTTGACCGGCAGCTCGGCTGCCGCGTGCGCGCGGTTCCCAAATGCAAACTGGAAGATCTTCTTGCGAAAGGAGATGAAGACGCATGAACATGACGCATGAACAGGCGCAGGCGGTCCGTCTCAACGGCAACCTGATTGTATCGGCTTCGGCGGGTACGGGCAAGACGACCGTGCTGTCTGAGCGCGTATGCCGTCTGGTCGGAGAAGGTATGTCCATCGACCGCATGCTGATCCTCACCTTTACGCGCGCTGCAGCAGGCGAAATGAAGACCCGCATCAGCGAACGCCTGATCAAAGCCGCAGCCGCCGAGACCGGCGAACGCGCGGCGTATTTTCGCGAGCAGGCGGCGGCTGTCGCAAACGCGAGCATCTCCACGATTGACTCGTTCTGCTCGAAGATCGTATTCCGTCATTTTTTCCGCGTAGGGCTGACGCCGTCGTGCAAGACGCTGGACGAAACCGAAAGCGCCGTGCTTTCCGAAGAAGCGCTGAACGCGTCGCTCGACCGGTTTGCCGAGGAGCAGGCGGAGGCATACCGCACGCTGATCGTTGCGTTCGGCAACGAACCTGCGCTGATCAAGGCCGTACAGCAGGCGGAACGGCTTCTCGGCGCACAGCCCGATCCCGACGCATGGCTCAGTGAGCGGGAGGCGGAGCTTGACGATGCACAATCGCTGCAAAAGCAGCTTGCACTAACGCTTGAGACCGACCGGACGCAGCTGGGCATGTATCTGGAAGCGCTCGAGCGGGA
>CALFIV010000176.1 GCA_937877295.1 uncultured Clostridia bacterium | reverse complement strand
CTTCAAAAGTTTTTCTTTTTTCGACGAGCGGCAATTCAAAAAATCTTTTGTCATTCCTATTTTTTGTAAAAGATTTTGCGCTATTTGCGTATGAATTTTTTCTCCCGCATGGGATGCACAGCAAAGTGCAATTTCTTGCAAGGTCATATCAAATTTTTGAGACATACCGTAATCAATAATCAAACTTGCCTGCAGCGGTTTTGCGCAAGAACGTAAATAAAACGGATAATCGTTATCTTCTCCGAAACCATATAAAACTTTGCCGGCACGATTTATGTGCAAAATTATTCCGCTGTGAATTTGTTCTTCAAGCCCGTTACGATTGTATACTAAAATCGTTTTAAAAATCGGTTTCATCATTAGTTTTCACCAATTCAGACAAAATTCTTAATTTCTTCTTCAAAGTTTCATTTTCCGCTTTCAAATCAGATATTTCTTTTTTGTATAATTCATCTTTTGAACTAAATTCGTTTAAACCTTGCGGAATTTTTGTATAATCAAGAACAAAACGCTTTTTGGCATCTTCTTTAAATTCCAATATGGTACCAATATCTCCGGCGTTTATAAAATTCAAATCAATAAGAATTTGCGCAAACTTTTTATCGGAATTCAGACTGACTTCAACCGCTTTTTCAAGCTGTTCCTTTAAGGAATCCTCATCTACGCGGATTCCCATCGAGCTTAATTCCAAAGCAATATCCAGCGTCGGATGATAAACCAGGATATCACCGTTTAATGCCCAGTCATCGTAATCCGGTGCGCGTCCGTCATGGCGAATGCCTGATGCCAGAAGATCACCGATCTGCAATACGCAGACAGCGCCCTTTTCCTTTGTGAGCAGATACTCGCGCTCCTTCGGCGTTTTGTCCGGATACATATCCTCAAGATCCTGCGTCGTGATAAAGAAAATCTCCCGCGGCAGAATGTTGTGAATATAATCATACTGGATCGACATGTAAAGCTCTGTGTTGCGCAGCACTTTATAGATCGTGCGGACCGTTTCCTCTAAATATTCCATTGTCCGCATGTCTTTCGTGATGATCTTTTCCCAATCCCACTGATCCACATAAATGGAATGAATGTTGTCCGTGATCTCATCGCGACGGATCGCGTTCATATCTGTATACAGGCCTTCTCCTACAGAAAAGCCATAGCGCTTCAATGCATAGCGTTTCCATTTTGCAAGAGAATGCACGACCTCTGCCGTACGCCCTGTCTGCTCTAAGATATCAAAC
>CALFIV010000175.1 GCA_937877295.1 uncultured Clostridia bacterium | reverse complement strand
GCGTTGGAGGCTCTGGACATGGAATTGATAGACAGGGATCTTTCGCCGGGCGGCAGCGCGGATATGCTCGCGCTGGCTTTCCTGCTCAGCGATTGGGACAGAAGGTGAAACTATGACATTACAAGAGATCAGATATTTTTGCGTGACAGCCGATGTGCTCCACTATACCAAGGCGGCCAATCTGCTCTATATATCCCAGCCGAGCCTCAGCTACGCGCTCGGCAAGCTGGAGAAAGAACTGGGCGTGCGCCTCTTTGAGAAACGAGGCAAACAGGTCTCGCTTACCAAATACGGCGAGGCTTTCCTGCCATACGCCAAGAGAGCGCTCAGCGAGCTCTCGGATGGTATCGACCGCATCAAGTCGCTCGGTTATTCGTATTCCACCCGCGGCGGCATCACCGTCGGCTTCCAGGACATTCGCGTCCCGGCCGAGAAGAAAGCGCTCATCGCCGAAGCGGAAAAGAAGGTCGTCGAGATCGACAACTACTACCGCATGGGTCTCTTGTCCAACAAGGGACGCAGAGACCGCGTCATCACCGTTTGGGAACAGACGACCAAGGACGTCACCGATGCACTGATGAAGTCGCTCGACGCATACAACCCCATCTTCATGATGGCGGACTCCGGCGCGCGCGGCAGCCAGGCGCAGATTCGTCAGCTCGCCGCAATGCGCGGTCTGATGGCAGACCCGTCCGGCCAAATCATCGAAGTCCCGATTCGCGCAAACTTCCGCGAAGGTCTGTCGGTTCTGGAGTTCTTCATCTCCTCCCACGGCGCGCGCAAGGGTCTCGCGGATACGGCGCTCCGTACGGCGGACTCCGGTTACCTCACCAGACGTCTGGTCGACGTTTCGCAGGACGTCATCGTCCGTGAGGACGACTGCTTCGCGCAGCGCAACGACACGCCGCGCGGCATGTGGATCTCTGCGATCGCCGAAGGCAACAAGATGATCGAGCCGCTCTCGGCGCGTATCGAAGGCCGTTACGCAATCGACCCGGTCTTCCATCCGGAAACCGGCGAACAGCTCTGCGAGGGCGATCATATGATCTCCCATGACGAAGCGCTGGCGATCGAAGCGGCAGGCGTCAAGGAAGTCTACTGCCGTTCCGTCTTCACCTGCCGCACCGAGCACGGCGTCTGCTGCAAGTGCTACGGCGCAAACCTCGCGACCGGCGGTCACGTGGACATCGGCGAAGCGGTCGGTATCATCGCCGCACAGGCGATCGGCGAGCCGGGCACGCAGCTGACGATGCGTACGTTCCATACGGGCGGCGTTGCATCGAGCGAGGACATCACGCAAGGTCTTCCGCGTGTTGAGGAATTGTTCGAAGCCAGAAAGCCGAAGGGCCTTGCGACCATTACGGAGATCTCCGGTACGGTCCGCATCGACGAGGCAAAGCATCGCGCGATCGTCACCAACGACGAAGGCGAGTCCGAGAACTACCTGATCCCGTTCGGCTCGAAGCTGAAGGTCAAGGACGACGATCGTGTGGAGGCGGGCGACGAGCTCACAGAGGGTTCTGTCAACCCGAACGACATTCTGAAGATCAAGGGTGTCAAGGGCGTGCAGGCATACCTTCTGAAAGAAGTCCAGAGCGTCTACCGTCTGCAGGGCGTTGAGATCTCCGACAAGCATATCGAGGTCATCATCCGTCAGATGCTCCGCAAGGTGCAGATCGAGGATGCGGGCGATACGAACCTGCTGCCGGGCGAGCTTTGCGACATCTTCCGCTTCGAGGAAGAGAACGAGAAGCTGATCGAGCAGTACGAGACTGCATTGCAGGAAGCGCAGGAGAACGGAACGGAAGAGCCGGCAGAGCCGCAGCTCGCAAAGGCAAAGCGCAAGCTTCTCGGCATCACCAAGGCAGCGCTTGCCACCGAATCGTTCCTGTCGGCGGCGTCCTTCCAGGAGACCACCCGCGTGCTGACCGAAGCAGCCATCAAGGGCAAGATCGATCCGCTCGTCGGCCTCAAGGAGAACGTCATCATCGGCAAGCTGATTCCGGCCGGCATCGGCCTCAAGCGTTATCGCAACGTCGAAGTCAGCGAGGCGCAGGATCTGCCGATTGATGCGGAGTGAGCCGATGGACGCACGCAATCTGACCGATACCGAATGCAAGCTGTACGGCACAAAATCCTGTGCGCTCTTAAACATGCGCACCTGTGAGGAGTGCCCGCTGAAGGGCCGCGTTGCGGACGCTGCGATCCATTCCGATCTCAGGCTGTTCTGCGATCTGCAGCCCGAAGGAACGGTCGCAAAGCTGTTCGAAAGCGAAACGTGCACGCTGTGCAAGCAAGAGCCGAAAGGGGCAGCCTCGTGCTATGCCGTGTTTGACATGGCGCACGAGGAGCCCAAGAAGCTCGCGAGCCGCCGGTTTCTGAGCCGTCAGACGACGGGTTTCATGGTCCCGCTGCAATTCGCCTGCTGCAGCAAATGCCGCAGGCGGATGCTGCTCGAGGCGTATCTGCCGCTGATCGCGCCGATCGTTCTGCTGCTTTGCGTGATTCCGTTCGTAACGATCGAGAAGCTGGCGCAGACGCTGCGCGCAACGGCTGCATGGCTGCCGGTTCTGCTGGTAGCCGCGGCGCTGCTCGGCGGGTACGCGATCGGCAAGCTGCTGGCGTTGCTCTATCGGCGCAAAAACGATTCCGTGATGATCACCGATGTGCGCGAGCATCCGGTTGTCCTCGAAATGCAGGAAAAGGGATGGCGGCCGCTGTTCAATGACCGCAAGGCGCACGTCGCATTCACCAAGAAGCGGATCGATAAGGGCCTCGGCAGCGCACCGAGCGCCGTCTACGACCTGCCGGATGCGGAAATCGGAAAAAATACCGAAAATTCGGATTGACAAGATTGACTTTGTCTGATAAACTAATTTTTCGGCGGTGTCTGTATAGGCTCGCCGCAACCCCGTTTTGGCGACGGGGCAGCCAACGGACAATATCCTCTGATTTGGGTTGCAGAGGGATTGATTTATACAAACTGATTTCAAATATTTAGGAGGAAACATCTGAATGCCGACCATTAACCAATTGGTTCGCAAGGGCAGACAGCCGGTGGAATACAAGTCCACGGCGCCCATTCTGAAGCAGTGCCCGCAGCGTCGCGGCG
>CALFIV010000174.1 GCA_937877295.1 uncultured Clostridia bacterium | reverse complement strand
TAGAACCCCGGATGGCCGGGGACATTGGTGAACGCGTCCCGTGCGATGGAGATCAGGCTGACCTCCTTTGTGTCGAAGTTGACCGCTATGACCAGATTCGCGTCGGTGTGCGGCATCGAGCCGCTTGTGGAGCTCCCGTCCTCATATGCATCAATGCCGAACAGCGCGATATTGACAATGCCCGAAAGCTTTTCGCTCGGCGCTGCAGGCTGCGCCGTCGGCGTTGACGCCGCAAGCGTCGGCAGCGGCGTCGCATCGGGCTCTGCCGTCGGCAGATATGCTCCGATGTCAAACATCGGCGTCGCGCTCGGCGCTGCCGTTGCCTCCTGCAAAACGGTATTGTCAAAAAACACATCCGGCTTCTTCAACACGTGCCACGCAAAGATTCCGCAGCCGATCAGTGTCAGCGCCAAGATCCCGAGTATGATCCACAGCGCGATATGTTTCTTTTTGGGTTTGTTCTTTTTTTGTATTAATTTCGTTTCCATGCTTGATGTTTCTCCCGATGAGGTAGATTTTGCGTGTTTTTTTGTTGCCTCCGGCACGCGACGCGCTGTTTTCGCTTCGCTTTCCGTCAAACACGCTGTGCCGGACCGTTCGATTGCGGGGCGACTGTGGCCGCGCACCGCTCGCTTCGATCGTTCTTTTCCCCCCTGCGCCTTTCTACAGCAAGTCCGAAAGACGTTTTTCGGTGTTCTGCATGGCTGCTTCCCATCCCGCGGGATACCGCCGTTTCGCGGCGAGCCATTCGGAATACCCGGTTTCCGTCCCGTGGATATCACTCCCCACGGCGACGATCTGCCCTTCCCTCATCCATTCACGAAGATACCTGCTTTGCAAGCGTTTCTTCAGTGAAGAAACATTGATTTGTCCTTTGACACGATCGAACGAAAACAGCAGTTCGATCTGTTTTCTGTCGTATCGGTCCACATGCGCGAGCACAATCCGAACATCCCTGCGCTCACTGACAGCCTCCACAGAGTCGATCAGCCGATCCGACCAGTGCGCAAACGGCATTTCCAGCAGCAGCATGTCTGTCCCCATCAGGCAGAGATCCCGCAGATGCGGAAGTTGCTCGATACCCTCAAACGCCAGAACCTCAGCGCCGAGCACGATCTTCGGATCGCACGCATTCAGATGCGATCTCAGCTTCAGCCAGCAGCGCGCGCGCTTCTCCAAAAAATGCTCCACGCTGCTCTGATGTCCGTAAAAATGCGAGGTGGCGCAGATCACATCGACGCCCGCTTCCTTGGCAAGCCCGACCTGCCGAAGGGACGTTTCGATCCCGTCGCTGCCATGATCGCAGCCGGGAAGAATATGCGCGTGAAAATCGATCTCCACCATGTCAGCTCCGCGTCAGTTTTGTGATCCGCTGCTCGAATATCCGTACTTATATCCGTATTTATACCCGTACTTGTATCCGTATTTTCCGCCCTGCTTCAGATTCAGATCGTTGATGACGATTCCGCAGATGCGGCTGCCGGCGCTTTGCAGCGTCCCTTCCGCCTCCGTCAGATCGCGCTGCTTCGTCTTGCCGGAACGGATGACCAATACCATACCGTCCACCAGACGCGAAACGATCTGCGCATCCGCGACCTCGTTGATCGGGGGCGTGTCGATGATGATGTAGTCGTACTGCTGGCGGAAACGTTCGATCGCGCTCTGGAACGAAGCGGATGCCAGCATTTCCGACGGGTTCGGCGGAATCTTGCCGCAGGTGATGATCGAAAGCGACAGCCCGTCTACCTGGAATACCTCACAGATGTCTACATTGGCGATCAGATCGCTTAGACCGTTCTTTGTGTGGATGCGCCACAGACGCGCTATGTTCGGTTTACGCATATCGCAGTCGATCAGAAGCGTCTTTTTGCCGAGCATGGCAAACGAAACGGCAATGTTCGAAGCAGTCAGGCTCTTGCCCTCGGACGGATTCGCGCTGGTAACACCGAACACCTTGCAGCCCCGCTCGCCCATTGAGGCGACGCTGTACATCAAATTCGTACGCAGCTGAACATACGCCTCGCGGATGGCGAACGCACTGTTTGCTGTCAGGATTTTTTTACGGTTTTCCCGCAGCTGCAGGCGCTGCTGCTGCTTGCGGTCTTCCGGCGTTTGCTTGAAGGAAAGCTTGCGCTTTTGTGTTTGATTCTGATTACTCATTGGTGATTTCCTCCTGCAGCGAGACTTCCCACGACGCCGTTTCTTCGCTGCCGACGACGATCATCGGAACGGTGCCGATCACCGGGCAGCGGCTGACCTTCAATACCTCCTCCGTGGTGTAGATGGTGGTATCGAGCAGCGCGCGCAGAATGAAGAATGCAGCCGACAGCACGATCCCTGCCAGCACACCGATCAGAATGTTGCGCGTCAGGTTCGGGCTCGATGCGCTCCGCGGCGCGGTCGCGTAGTCAACGATCTCCACGCCGCCCGCTTTGGTAATGCGAACGATTTGCTCCGGCACATGCTCGGCAAAGGTATTTGCGATCGCTGCGGACAGATTGGGATCGCCCGTTTTAACGTCCACCTGAATCAGCTTTGTCCCCGTCGGAACGCTGATCGAGGTCATGCTCTTCAGCGCGTTGGCCGTGACGCCGTTTTCCGCATATTCCGGATGCTCCGCATTGAATCGCTCCGCAACTACGTCCAGAACAGAATTGCTCTTGACGATGACCTGATAGGTTTTGATCAGGTTGTCCGCCGCGGACAGCTCGCTGTAGCTGATCGTCCCCGTGTTTTTTTCATCCGCGGTGGTATAAATGTACATCGATGTAGACGCCGTGTACTTCTTCTTGATGAAGAACTTCGTGAATGCGCCCACCAGCACGCCGGCAATCAATCCGGCAATCAGAATGTACATCCATTTCGAGAGCAGAATCTGAAATACATCCGCCAGATTGATCTCAATTTCGTTGTTTTCGCTCCTTACCCGTTCCAAATCCGTATGTTCCTTTCTCTGAATATCCGAATGCCGAAGTCTTTCCTTTTCGGTTTGTCTTTTTGTACTGCAATCCAATCCATGCCGCATTTGCATAATAAGCGCATGGTATAAGATATTGTCATTATACAATAAAGATTGCAAGCCGTCAACCGATTGGCAGGAACTAACTGCGGTTTTTGCTGTTTTTCGTGTGTTATATGATATATTATTGAATCAATACGCGATATTCCGCGAGTTTTGTCGATCCCTTGAATCAGCCGCGTCCCGCCACCGTTTCGTCAATGCATACAAAGGGGCTGTTAAAAAAGTCCGAACCATGTCATCCTGAGAAACTTGTTTCGAA
>CALFIV010000173.1 GCA_937877295.1 uncultured Clostridia bacterium | reverse complement strand
CTTCTTCATCGAAGACGTGATTTCCATGATCGTCGGTTGCTTCGACTTCCTCAGTTTCCAGTTCTGTTTTGTAGGAAACGCTGTTCATCCGCAAAAAGTAATCCCGGAGGAGATTCACTTTGTCGGGGGTGACGATCAACACATCAGTTGGCTGTTCGGGATCGGTGGTCGTGCCGACAGCATATATGCCTAGCACGTCCGCCCAATTCATGACGGAACCGTTGGAATCGGTATCGCCCTCATAGATCAGCACAACTTCATCCGGCTTATACCGCCGCTTATAGCGGTCGATCTTGGCATTGATCGAATCAACAAAATCGTTGTTGATGTCTGCGATTGCCTCCGTCATCGGTCTGCCTTGCTGCGTATCATTGGATGAGAAGACGCCGAAGCACAAAGAGAGAAGAACGGCGATCAGCGCCACGACTATGATAACAATCACGGCAACCCAGCCTCCTGCCGCGATTGCGGCTATCAAAGCCTTGATCCCTGCGGCGATCGCCTTAATTGCGGATGCAACAGCTTTCGCGGCAACTTTTGCTGCCTGTGCAGCCGCTTTCGCTGCCGCCTGCACGGTCTTGGCTGCAGCCTGCGCGGTTTTCTGTGCCGCCTGTGCCGTTTTCTGCGCTGTTTTTGCAGTAGTCTTGGCAGTTCTTTCTGTCGTTTTCACCGCTGTCTTTGTAGTTCGTTCGGCGGTTTTGATCGTCTTTTCCGTTGCCTTTACCGACTTTTCTGCGGTTTTGACAGTTGCCTTTGTCGGTTTCTCCGCTTTGGATAACGCCTGCGTCGGTTCCTTAATCGTCCGTGACGCCTGCATTCTCGGCATTCGTGCATCGGCGGACGGTTGCATTGCTTCGGAACCGTTGCTCATGCGGGCAGGACGATAATCCGAATAGTATCGCTGTGAAGACGCTGCACCCTCTGTTTGAACTGCACCTTGAACAGGAATTTCCGGCTCTGTCCCGCGCGGCTCATACCGATCTGCCTGTTGACGCTGCTGCCGTTCCTTGATCGCATTCCGGTATTTTTCCATAGCGTACTGTCGTTGCTGACTTGCGTTGGCAGTTGCTTCCGGTGGCTTCTCCTTTGGCTCCATATCGGTCAGCGGGTCACGCACATGATCGGAAGGCGCTTTGCGATCCAGCTCTTTCACATCCGAGGTCTTTTCCCGAATGGTGCGTGTAACTGGCGCTGTCTGCGAGGAATCTGCTCTTGCAGCTTCTTTGTGCTTCTCGATCTGATACTCCTTGATCCTTGGATTGGTCGGCTCATTGGTATAGTTCGCTCGCTCCTTCAGATCGAGTTCCATGGATTCAGAACTGCGGAATCGGTCAGGATCACGTGGAAGATCGCGTTCATCGGTGTTCGATCTTTCCCGAACAGCATTACGCTGCTCTTCCTCCTGACTGCGGGGCGTCGCATCGCGCTGCTTTTCGCTTATGATCTTCTTTGCGGATTCCGTCCGCTGATACTGCTCTGCCTGCGGGGATCGCTGCGGTGGCTCGGTGCTTCGCTCCTCACGGACAGTTGGTGCATCGGCACTGCGCTGCGGCGGTTCCGGGCGCTCCTTTGGCTCAACACTATCCGGTCTTTCCCTTCGGGGGAAGTTGTCGGAAGGTTCTTCTTTGGAAGACTGCTCTGATTTCCGCTCTGACCGATGACGCGAGGGCTTTAACTGTTCCTTTGTACGATCTACGGCGTACTCCGCCGTCTGTTCGATTCGATTTTCAGCATATCGCTCCGGCGATTCATCCGTATCGGAGGTCGGCTTTGCCTGTTCTTTCACGGCTTCCTTTGCTTTCATTTCGGCTTTCTGCACCGTTTTCTTGACTGTTTTCTTAGCCGCTGTCTTAGGTGCATCTAACGGTTTTCCCTTCACTTTCGGCTTTTCATCGGGTTCGGGTTTCTGTTTTGCTTTTGCCATAGGGTTCCTCCTTTCGTTGAGATTGGGAAACAGGCAGCCGCATGACACGGCTGCCTGTCAAAGTCAGGATACATTCTGCTGCATTTCTTCGGGCTTGGTGGACATGAGACGGTACAGCTTTGTATCCTTCGGGAAATTGTCCACGAAAGGAACAATGTTGCTGCCGCATTTTATCAGCCCTCTGCCAAAACCGACGGAATCCACATGGCTCATCTGATTGTCCGAGATGTTCAGAAGCTTCGCAAGCTCGATCTGATCGGTCGGCGCTTGGTTCAAAAGCACCAGGTATTCCGAGTTCGCCAGCATCGTTCTTGCCGTAACCGATCTGAGGCAATCTTCCACGTTCTGCGTAATGCCGGTTGCCAATGCGCCATCCTTTCGGAACTGCTTCCACGATTCCGCGAAGAACTGAGAAGACAGTTCATTGGCGAAAAAGATGTGCATTTCGTCCATGATAACGTGGGTGCGGATGCCGCGTTCACGGTTACGGGCTACACGGTTACGGATGGCGTCGGTCATGACGAGCATACCCGGCGTCCGAAGCTGCTTGCCGAGATCGCGGATACCGAACGAGATCAGGCGGTTGTGAATGTCCACGTTGGTCTGATGCGCGAACATATTGAGGTTGCCTTCCGATACCATTTCCAACGCGAGCGCCAGTTCCTTTGCCTGCTTCTCCTTCTGCTTCTTCAGCTCCTTATGCAGATCGACGAGCGTAGGCGGATCAATGGAATAACCGCTGTCGAGGTAGTCCGCATAGATCTTCGTCAGGCAGCGGTCGATAATCGACTTGTCCACGGCTTCGAGCTTGCCCGTACCGCCCATGATCTGTTCGATAAAGGACAGCACGAACTCGCTCTTTGCAATCAGCGGGTTCGCAGAATCGCCGTAGCCCAACGCCAAGTCCATAGCGTTGATATGGTTCGGGGAAGTAGGCGACAGATTGATCGCCACGCCGCCAAGCGCCTGAACCAGCGGTGTGTACTCATTCTGCGGATCGGCAATGATGATTTCATCGTTCGTGCCGAGGAAGATTGACACAATCTCCCGCTTTGAAAAGAACGACTTACCGGAACCGGACACGCCGAGGATAAAGCCGTTGCCGTTCAGCAAGTTCTTGCGGTTGGCAATGATCAGGTTGTTACTGATTGCGTTCATGCCGCAGTATGTTCCGCCCGGTTCCATGATCTCATGTGCTCTAAAAGGCATGAGGATCGCGGTGCTCTCGGTCGTCAGCGTTCGCATGGCGTTGACCCGACGCAGACCATACGGAAGTGCTGTGTTCATGCCGTCCATCTGCTGATACTTCAGAACGGAGAGCTGGCACAAGTGCTTGCCGGCGATGGACCGCAGCATCTTGGTGTCACGTTCGAGCTGTTCCTTGCTGTCCGCAGACAGCACCATCGTTACAAGGGCGAACATCATCCGCTGATCGCGGTTGGTCAGGTCGTCGAGGTATTCCTTGGTTTCCTTGCGCTGCTGTTCGAGATCGTAAGGGATGACCGCCGAGAAGTTGTTGTTCCTCACCTTGCCGGAAGAAATCATGGAAGATGCGGAGCCGTTCGACGCTGTTCAGTTCCGTACAGGACGAGGACAGCTTGGCAAAGTAGGCAGACAACTCCGCATTGGTTCGGATAAAGTAGCTTCGTGCCTCCTCAATATCTCGGGCTGAAACGGACACGGTGATGTACCGTTCCTGGATAATCGAGTTGGACACCTCGGTGACCTTACTGAGCAGGGTATCATTGTATTCTTTGCGATACTCATCGTAGCGGTCGCCGCGCATCGGGAGCAGGATGGATTCTTCAAACTCCTGCTTATTCATACGTTTTTTTGAGATCGTGATCTTGGTCGTCGCGCTGGAATCAAGGCTGTTCAGCAGATCTTCGTAGCTCAAGAACATTGCCTTTTTATCCGATCGGGATGCGGTGGCATAGTTGATGTCAGAGAACTTCCAGCACTTGCTGTATTTGTTTCCGACGAGCCAGATGCCGTCCGTCCAGATACGCTTGGCGGGGATCACATCCTGCACGGTACGGGGAACGACGAATTGTTCCTTGTCACGCTTCAGGATTTTTGCGAGAGATCTCATCATGTTTGCGCTTTCCTCCTTTCTTTTTCTTGTGCTTTTTCTTTCGTTTCTTCTTACGCACAGCCGGTGCGTGCTGTTTTTCGATCACATCTTCGACGGCTTTGTAATAGTAGTTCTCGCCTGCGAACGTGAGCCGCTTGGGGGTCAGAAACTCCGACTTGACAAACGCTCTGCTCATGCCGTTATATTTCACAAAGCCCATTGCGCCGAACGGCAAAGCGCCGACAACGCAGAGCCAGGACACGGTTTCCGTGCCGAGCACGTTCCTTAGTCCAAAGTAGATGGCAACGGCTGCTGCTATCGCGAGGGCAGAAAAAACGAGCTGACGAAGGTTCAGCCCGAAGAAGATGTTTTCCTGGTATTCTTGAATTTCACGGTTGATCTTTACCTCCATAGCTTCACCTCCTTACAGCCCGAACATTTCCCGTACTACCCGATCGGCCATTTTGATCGTGCCGGTCAGTACGAGCAGGTTAAAGATCAGTTCTCCGAGATACGACCATACCATCGTTGTCGCGCTGGCGCTTGTATCGACCGCAGGTGGGTTCGCCGTAAACACCGAAAAGATGATGCAGCCGAGAACGATGATCGCGCCTTCCA
>CALFIV010000172.1 GCA_937877295.1 uncultured Clostridia bacterium | reverse complement strand
GACGATGAGCTGAAATACCGGCAGCTCGTGCTCGATCTCGAAAAAGCCGAGCGCAGAGGGCTGGAAGGCTATCTTTACAGCGAAGTCAACGGCACGGTCATGAACGTCGCCGCGCCCGACGCGCCGAACGGCGAACTGCTGATCGAGATTCGCGGCGGCACGGGGCTGCACATCAGCGTGCTTGTCGGCGAAACGGAGCTTTCGAAGTATCCGGTCGGCACGGAGCTGACGGGCTTCTCCTACCAGATGCAGTCGCAGATCACGGCGCGCGTATCGAAGGTCGGTACGATGCCGATCTCCACAAACTACTCGAACGGCGGCAACTCCAATTCGTCCGGTTATCTGCTGGTCCTCGACGTCACGGGCGACGTCATGCCGTCGGTCGGCGAATACATTGAGTTTTCGGACTTCTCCTCGCTCTATGAGCAGGGAACGATCTATCTGCATGAAGCGTTTTTACGCGAAATCGATGGTGAAACCTGCATCTTTGTCGTCGAGAACGACGTGCTGACAAAGCGCGCAGTACAGACCGGCAGCCGCATGGACGCGTATGTGGAGCTGCTCGGCGCGCCGATCGGTCCGGAGGACCGCATTGCCTTCCCCTACGACAAGAACTGTAAGGAAGGCAATCCGGTTGAGGACGCGCAGTCAAGCGGTTTCTATTACGGCTGGTAAAGGAGGCGGATCGATATGTGGGAAAACATTCGCGAGGCATTTGACGGCATTCGCTCACATAAGCTCCGGAGCGCTTTGACGATGCTCGGAATCATCATCGGCATTGCAAGCATCATCGCCATCTCCTCCACCATCATGGGCACGAACGAGCAAATCAAGCAAAACCTGGTCGGCTCGGGCTCAAACGTCGTGACGGTGCGTCTGTATCAGGGCGACTATCCGTTTGAAAGCAGCTGGTCGGCCGTACCGGAATACATCCCGGCGCTTACGCAGGATACGCTCGACGAGATCCGCGGCGTCAACGAGATCGATTCCGCGACCTATTTCTCGCAGCGTGACGCCTACGGTCAGATCTGGAACGGCGACAAGGCGTTGAGCTCCGGCACGATCTACGGCGTGGACGACGCATATCTTTCCGTACACGGCTATACGATCCGTTCCGGCCGCGCCTTTACGGAAAACGACTTTTCCGCGTTCCGCAAGGTCGCGCTGATTGACGACGCCGTCTCCTCCGCGCTGTTTTCGGGCGAAAGCCCCGTCGGCAAGACGATCGAGATCCGCAGTGAGCCGTACGTCGTGATCGGCGAGTTCACCCGCGCGTCGGCATTCAAACCGACGGTCAATACGCTGCAGGACTATTTCACCTACAACACATCCACCGGCGGCAAGGTGCTGATCCCGATGTCCACATGGCCCGTGCTGTTCCGCTATGACGAGCCGGTCTCGCTGGCGCTGCGCGCCGTCAGCACCGACGCCATGACCGACGCGGGGCGCAAGGCCGAGGAGATCTTAAACGGCACGATCCTCAAGGAGGACGCGGAGATCCGCTACAAGAGCGAAAACCTGCTGGAACAGGCGAAGAACCTGCAGGAGCTCTCGAGCGCAACCAACCGGCAGCTCATCCTCGTCGCGGGCATCTCCCTGATCGTCGGCGGCATCGGCGTCATGAACATCATGCTCGTCTCGGTCACCGAGCGCACGCCGGAGATCGGCCTCAAGAAAGCGCTCGGCGCGCGCAGGCGGCGCATCTCTGCGCAGTTTTTGATCGAAGCGGGCGTGCTCACCTGCCTCGGCGGCATTCTCGGCGTGCTCGTCGGCATCGGGCTTGCGTACGGCATCTCGAAGATGTCGGGCGTGCCGATCTTCATCAGCTGGTACATCGTCGCCGCGACCGTGGTGTTCTCGTTCATCATCGGCATGGTCTTCGGCGCGATCCCCGCCTACCGCGCGGCGCGCCTCGACCCGATCGAAGCGCTGCGGCACGAATAGACCGCATCAACTATGGCTGCCTTCGGGCAGCCTTTTTTTCGTGGGCGTTCCTTCCTATGTGTCAAACAAAAATATACCGTATACGTTACTGTACCGTATACGGTATAACGGAAAATAATAAATAATAATAACGTATACGTTACTGTACCGTATACGATAATACCGTATACGTTATACGACAAAACTTTTAAAAATCCTCCTTTTTGCAACGAAAAATTTATTTTACAACTCTCTTACAACTTCGATACAACTCGATTACAACTTTGACGCATTTTGGACGAATCTCTTTGGTATGCTGAAGGCAGATCAACAAAAGGAGCTTTTGTATGAAACGCTTTCTGATCTGTCTTCTCTCCCTCTCCCTGCTGCTCGCCTGCGTGCCGACGCCGGAGGAGGATGCCGTGAAGCAGAAGGATACCGTGGCGACGGTCGATTTCGTGCGCAGCGCAAATGCCGAGCCGTCCGAAGCGCAGGCGGTGCCTGTGCGTGAACAGATGCCGTCGCATCTCAATTGGGACTTCTATACGGATGCGCAGCATGTCCGCGTCACAGCCGACGTGCCGATCCGCATACTGACCGAGAATCGTTTTCCGCTGCTGCGCTGTATGCGCAAGCAGCCGACCGCCGATGAGAACCTTGCGCTTTCCAAGCGTCTGCTCGGGCTGGACACGGTCTATCTGCAGGTCCCGCAATACACAAAGGCGGATCTGGAGCGCGAGATCGAAGTGCTGATGAATCTGATTTACAACAACGATCACAGCGCCGAGATCTGGAAGGATCATACCGAGGAGGAGATGAAAGCCGAGGTCATCCCCCGCTGGAAACAGCAGCTGGAAACGCTGCAGGAGCAGTATCGCAGCATGCCCGACGACGGACCTGCGCCGAATCCCGTCTGGGACGGATCGATCGACGACTGGACTGCGCGCGCCGTGCCCGGTCCGCGCAACACGAACGCGCAGGACTGCGATTTCGTCAATTTTCAGGTGGGATCATATGAGCCGAAATCGTGGGATCTCTGGTACGCAAAGGCAGAACAGTTCGGCTGCTTCTGGTCCCACGCGGTGAAACAGATCGACCCGTCGGCATACGACACGCCGCAGGATGGCTTTACGATCACGCCGAATCAGGCGATCGCGGCGGTACAGGAGCTTTTGGACCCGTTTGTCAAAACTGCGGTCAATGCGGTGCGCGTCAATGACAACAGCAGCGACAGTACCGCCGAGGACCCCGCGTATCGGGCAGAATATGCGTACGGAATCTATCTGACCCCGATCTACCACGGAAGCGCTGCCGGCGTGTACCTCTCCAATTTCACGCAGGACGTCTCGGAAGAAAACTGGGCCGTCATATGGAATCGCGAAACGATCTTTGCCGCCGTCAACGACGACGGGATCCTGCAGATCATCTGGTCCGAACCGCTGACCGTGACCGAGGTAGTTGCCGAAAACTGTCCGCTGCTGCCGTTCGACGAGATCGAAGCGCTGGCCAAACGGCAGTTGAACCGGCTCACCGCAGCCGAGGAGCATGCAAACACGACGCTGACCGTGACCGGCGTCACACTCGGACTCGTGCGTATTGCCGAACCGAATGAGCAGCAGCAAGCGCTGCTTGCGCCGATGTGGTGCTTCTACGGCGATTGGATCATGCCCGACGGACGAAACGCCGTCCCGGATGAAAGCTGGGCGATTCTCATGATCAACGCGATCGACGGCACGCCGTACAATCCGCTGATCGGGTACTGAACTATGCAGAATGTGAAAGCCAAGCAAAAAGGAGCAATTATGAAACGTATCTGTATCGTACTGCTGTCGCTCGCCCTGCTGCTCGCCTGCGTGCCGACACCGGACGCGGAGGTTGTCATCAATAAGGCGGACGGCACGCTGGAGGAGATCATCCATCCCGCAACCGTTCCGCCCGAAACGGACGCGACGCTGCCGACAGCCGGCATTGCATCGCCGCCGGCATCGGCTGGCACGACGGCGACGCCCATGAAGGAATATCATTGGGAAGGCAGTTTTTCGGTGGCTGCCGCCATGGATCGGCTCGACGTCTTTGTGGACGCGACCGTGCAGGTTCCCGAAAGCGGCACGGCGCCGGTCTATCGCATCAGCTATCTGCCGCCCGAGCGCGAGCAGATCGATTTGCTGCTGCGCACGTTCTTCGGCGACAGTCCCGTGTTCGTCGCAGACCGCACCAAGACCAAGGCGTACTATAAGGCGCAGATGGAGCGCTATGCGGCGGAGAAGGATCGGGAAACCGATGCGGCCGTGATCGCGCAATGGCAGATGCTGCTCGACCGGACCGCGAAGGACTATGCCGAAGCGCCGGAGGCGCAGCAGGCGGTCACTTGGGACGGCAAGATGGCGGACGACGTCCTCTTGATGGCGGAAAACGGCGACGGCACGTACCGGTATCTGCATGTGAACAACCAGCGGATCAGCTTTGAAGACGCGCCGGACACGACGCAGTATATCCGTTCGCGCACGATGCAGCGCAGCATTGAGACCGACGAGGAAGCCGCCGCGCTGCAGCTTTGCGAACGCGTTCTGGACGCGCTCGGCATCGACGCCGCCTTTGCCGGAATTCGTTCGACGCAGGAGTCGACGCGTGCGTTCGGTTCGCGCATTGCGGACGGCTATGTGCTCTGGTTCGATCCGCTCTACGGCGGCTATCCCGTAACCGCAGAGGAACGGTTCATGGGCTTTCAGGAAGCGCTGGACGCCGCCGGCGGCAGCTCCGACGCCGGGCCGACCTACTCCATCCCCTACGAGCAGGAGCAGCTGTCCATGGTGGCGGTCGGCGATCACATCGAGTCGTTTCTCTTCACCGGCACGCCGCACGTGCTGCAGACGGAAAACGAAGCGGCGGCGCTGCTCCCCTATGCGCGCATCCGGGAGCTGTTTGAAAACAGCATCGGCAAGGTGATGTTCGTCAACAAGGGCGAGCCGATGAAGCTGAACGTGCATACCGTGCGTCTGACAATGCGCCGCGTGCCGATCGAGAACCGGCAAACGGAATTCTATCTGCTGCCCGTATGGGAGTTTCTCGCGGCGGTCGAATCCGGCCATCCGTCCATGGACGCAAGTCTGCAAGCCGTCTGCGTGCTGCGGCTGAACGCGCTCGACGGGAGCATCGTTTCGTAGCTTTCCGTTTTATAGGACAGAACGTGCGGTACAATTCCCTTGTAACCCGAAAGGAGGGATGCAGTATGGCACGGAAGAAAAACACAAAGCTGAAGATCCTGTATCTCAAGGACATGCTCGAAGAGGCTTCGCGCGAGGGCAGAGCGCTTACGATGCGGGATCTGATCGACCGGCTCAACGAGCTCGGCATTGCGGCGGAACGCAAAAGCATCGGCGACGATCTTTCCGCGCTGAAAACGTACGGCCTTCCGATTGCGCGCAAGCGCAACGGCCGCGCAAGCGGGGATTTTCTGCGTCCCGATCCCTGAAAACCGTGGACAAAACGGACCGGATGGGATATACTGGATGCGAAATCAACAAAGGAGTACGAACATGCAGGCAAGAAAAGACATGAACCCCGAATATCAATGGGACTTTACGCACATGTATGCAAGCGACGAGGTCTGGGAAGCCGAGCTCGACCGCTGCATCAGGGACATGGACAAAATCGCCGCGATCGAGGGCACGCTCGGCACTTCGCGCGAAGCGTTCAAGGCCGGTTTTGATACACTCTACGAGCTCAGCCAAAGGCTCGAAAAGCTCTACATCTATGCGAATCTGCACCGGTGTGCAGACGGCTCAGACCCGAAGCATCAGGAAATGGACGGCAAGGCGACCAGCGCATATGTGCGGTTTTCCACCGCCACAGCGTTTATCGAGCCCGAGGTTCTGGAAATCCCCGAAGAGAAGCTTGCGGGATTCCTTGCGCCGGACGAGATGAAGCCGTATCGCTTCTTGGTCGAAAACATCACCCGCATGCGCGCGCACAGTCTCGACGCGCAGCGCGAACGGATGCTGGCACAGCTCGGCGACGCGCAGAATACGCCGTCGGACGCATATGAAATGCTGACCAACGTCGATCTGGAGCTGCCCAAGGTCCATGACGCAAACGGCAACGAAGTGCAGCTGACCGCCGGCAACTTCGGCGTGTTCCGCGAAAGCCCGGTCCGCGCCGTGCGCGAGGAAGCGTTCAACGCCATGTTCGGCACGTACAAGAAATACATCAATACGTTTGCGGCGCTCTACGGCGGCAACGTCTTTGACATGATCATCTCGGATATCATGATGCCGGATGTGGACGGCTTTGAATTTGCCCGTACCATTCGGGAGATGGATAAGAATACCCCCATCCTGTTCATGACAGCGCGGGATGATTTTGCCGCCAAGCAGCGGGGCTTTCGAATGGGTATCGATGACTATATGGTCAAGCCTGTTGACCTGGAGGAACTGCTGCTCCGTACAGGGGCACTTCTCCGGCGAGCGGGAGTCGCCAACGCTCACAAGCTGGAAATCGGCTCTCTGGTGCTGGATGCAGACGAGCGTACCGCCACAGTAAACGGTGAGGATGTACCCTTGACTGTGCGGGAGTTCAATCTGCTCTACAAGCTGCTCAGTTATCCCA
>CALFIV010000171.1 GCA_937877295.1 uncultured Clostridia bacterium | reverse complement strand
GGCCTTTCGGATGCGTTCTACGAACAGATCATGGGCAAAACGCGTGACGAGATGAGCCGCGAGGAACTGATGGAGGATTTGAAGCGCGCGTCCGACATGTATCTCGGCGTCAACGACGACACGGGCGAGGCGATCTGGGGTGCAAACGAGGAGGAGATGAAGCGCATTCAAGCGCTGATCGACAAAGCGCCGACGGAGGACACCTACCGTACGCTTTCGGCGGAAACGCTCAACCCTCCGTTTCTCAAAAAGCCGGTCAAGAACAGCAGGGGCGAAATCTGGTACCTGTCCGTAAAAGACAAATCGGAGAATTCCTTCATCATGCTGCACCGAAACCGCGACGTCTATACGATGAGCGAAACCTGGATCATGCAGGATCGGGACGATCCGTTCTATCGTGAAAACGGCTTGCAGAACATCAAAATCTCGGAGGAAGACGCGATCAAAATCGGCGACGAAACGGTTGCCGCACTCGGGTTTTCGGACTTTCGCGCCGCAGAAACGCTCAAGGTGCTTTTGACGCAGTCCTATACGCTTGCGGAGTACGGACAAGGGTATCAGCTGAACTACGTCCCCACGCTCGACGGAACCGTGCCGTGCTTCTATTCGGAGCGGTCCACCCCGTCGTTTGTCAACTTTGCGGACGATCCGGGCGCAACGTTCGCCCCGCTGTGGCGGCAGGAATACATGCAGATCGACGTGACGGAGGAAGGGATTCAATCCGTTTTCTGGAATCAACCGAAGGAGCACCTATTGGTTGCAAATGCCAACGTCAAGCTACTGCCGTTTTTAGAATTCCAAGACAATTTCAAAAAGCTGCTCGGCTTTGCCGTCGGTGATTACGAAAATTCGCCGATTCTCGTACAGCGTCTTGTGCTGACGACCGCGTTTGCGCAGATTCCGAATCAGGGCGACGAGGCGTTCCTGATCCCTGCCTGGGCGGTTTTTCTGACGACCGAGGACGATCAGACTGCGCACAGCGACGTCTGCGTGATGCTGATCAACGCGATCGACGGCACCTTTATCAACAGCGCCCCGCAGAACTGGTATCCGGGCCAGCAGTGATCTTTGCCGTGCAACGCACAAGAGCCGCATCAGCGGCTCTCTTTTTACATTCATTCCACATCTAAAAGCGCTGCGGCGAAATCGTTCGGGTCGAAGCGTTTCAGATCGTCGATGCCCTCGCCAACGCCGATGAAGCGAACGGGTACATGCAGCGTATCGGAGATCTGCACTGTGACGCCGCCCTTGGCCGTGCCGTCGAGCTTTGTGAGGATCACACCGGTGAGCTCGCACACGTCGAGGAATGCCTCGGCCTGCGCGACGGCGTTCTGACCGGTGGTGGCGTCGAGCACGAGCAGGACCTCGCAGGGCGTGTCCGGCAGCTCGCGCGCAATGACACGGCGGATCTTATTGAGCTCGTTCATCAGGTTCTTTTTGTTGTGCAGCCGTCCCGCCGTATCGACCAGCAGCAGATCGCAGCCCTTCGCACGATACGAAGCGATTGCATCAAAGACGACCGCCGCCGGGTCTGCGCCCTCCTGATGGCGCACCATCGGAACGTTCGCACGGGTCGCCCATTCACCGAGCTGCTCCGCCGCCGCCGCGCGGAAGGTATCGGCCGCCGCGATCATCGGCTTTCTGCCGCTTGATGCGTACTCGTTTGCGATCTTACCGATCGTGGTCGTCTTGCCGACGCCGTTGACGCCGACAATGAGGATCACGGCCGCGCCTTCGTCCGCCATGAAAAGCGTATCCACGCGTACCGCGTCCGCAATCAGATCACGCAATGCGAGCTTTGCATCCGCGCGTGCGGACAGCTTTTGCGTCTTAACGCGTGCGCGCAGATCGTCCAAAAGTCGTTCGGACGTCTCCATGCCCATATCGGCAAGGATCATGGCTTCTTCCAGCTCTTCATAGAAGTCGTCGTTGATGCCGTCCTTGTTGAACAGGGTGGAAAACCAGTTGTTGGTCTTGTGCAGACCTTCTTTCAGTTTTGAAAACCAGCTCTTTTTTTCTTTCTTTTCCATTATGCCGTTTCTCCGAATCTTGCCGAGACGATGCTCGAAATGCCCTTTTCTTCCATTGCGACGCCGTAGAGCGTGTCGCAAACCTCCATGCTTCCCTTGCGGTGCGTGATGATGATGAACTGCGTTTCGCTTGAATACTGCGTGAGGTAGTTTGCAAACTTCGATACGTTTGCCTCGTCCAAAGAGGTCTCGATCTCATCGAGCACGCAGAACGCCGGTGCTTTGAGCTTGAGCATGGCAAACAGCAGCGCGATCGCCGTCAGCGCGCGTTCGCCTCCGGAAAGCAGCGAGAGAAGCTGCAATTTCTTTCCCGGCGGCTGTGCGATGATGTCGATGTCACAGTTCAATACGTCGTTCTTGTCCGAAAGCCGCAGCTCCGCATGCCCGCCGCCGAACAGCTGCACGAACGTGTCCGCAAAATTCAGTTGGATCTTTTGGAACTCGCGCGTAAACGTAACCTCCATCGTCTGCGTGAGCTGCCCGATCAGCGTATACAGATCGGCCTTCGCCTTTTCAAGATCGGCAAACTGCGTACCGAGCTGCGTGTGGCGTTCGAGCACCGATTGATAATCCTCGATTGCAGAGACATTGATGTCGCCCAAAGTCCGGATCTCGTTTTTCAATGCGTTGACCCTCTGCTGCGTCGCGCCAACCACGATCTCGCGCCGCAGTGTCTGCGCGTTTTCATACGTCAGCTCATAATCCTCCCAGATGCGGTCCGCGCTGTTTTTCAACTCCATTTCGAGGCGGCTCGTCTGCAATTCATTCTTGTGCTTGCGGTCGTCAATGCTGCGGTACGTTTCCTGCAATCCGTCGCGCTCGCGCCGGAACTGACTCAAAAGATCATTGATGCGCATACGCTCCGCTTCGAGCTTGGACTGCTCGTCCTTGGCAATCTGCAGTTCCTTCTGCTCGCCCGAGATGCTTTGCTCCATTTCTTTGAGCCGCGCGTCCGCCGCCGTTACCGAATCGGACAGCGTGTGGATTTCTGCGTCGTACATGCCGATCTTTTGTTCGGTCAGTGCAAGCTCGCGACTGAGCCGCTGCCGCTCCGCCGCGCGTGCATCCGCTTCCTTCATCAGCGCCATGGCGCGAATACGGCGTTCGGTCAGCGCCGCGCTCAGTTCTTCGCGCTTCTGCTTGTCCGCTGCGATCGAGGCCTGCTCCTTTCGGATATCCTCGGTGCTCAAAAGGTTTTGCTTTTTGATGTCATCCTCTACCGTCGCGGCCGAAGCGCGCCGCTTTTCGATGTCGCGAATGCTCTCCTCCATGTCGCTGCGCTCGTCAATCAGCTCCTGAACCGCTTCCGCCGCTTCCTTGAGATCGCGCTCGATGATTTCGCGCTGCTCCTTCAGGCGAACCAGCTCCAGCTCGTCGCCGTGCGCAGCCGCCGTGAAGGCGTCGATCTGCGTATCTTTCAATAGGATCTGCTTTTTCTGTTCTTCGATCTTCTGCTGCTTCTGCGCAACCGTCTGCTCTGCCTTTTTGAGCTGTTTCTTGATCTCCTCGACCTCGCGTTCGCGGCCCAGCAGCGAGAAGCCCGCCTTCTTGAGGCTGCCGCCCGTCATCGTACCGCCGGTGGACAAAAAGTCGCCCAGAAGCGTTGCGATGTGGAACGCGCTCTTGGATTTTTTGCGAAGCCGGATCGCGCTGTCAAGATCCTCCACGATCACCGTGCGGCCCAGCAGGTATTCCGCAACCACCGCACAGCGCTTATCGCATTGCACCAGCTCGCTCGCGAGCCCGACCACACCCGGCTCGGACAGCAGATCGCGTTCCCGATCCGAAAGCGGGTTCGGATTCAGAAGCGTCATCGGCAGCAGTGTGACTCTGCCCAAGTCCTTTGCGCGGACGTATTCGATGACCGTTTTTGCGTCCTCAGCGGTCGTTGTGACGATATTTTGCAGCGATCCGCCCAATGACATGCCGATCGCCGTTTCGACCTTCTTTGGCACGGTGAGAAGCTCTGCGACCGGTCCGACGATGCAGGTTTTGAGCGATGCGTCGGATTCCGCCGCCGTCAGCACGGCGCGCACGCTGTTCTGATAGCCTTCGTGCGAGCGAATCATCTCGCGCAGCACATGCTCGCGCGAGGACAGCGCGCCGACGTTCTGCTCGCTGACGCGAAGCTCGGCCTGCAACGCAAGATAGTCGGATTCCATTTCGATGCGTTCGCGCTGCGCCGTTTTGCGCGCAAGCGTATGCTCATTCATGGCAGCCGCCTGTTTCTGCTCCGCTGCGCGCGCCTCGTCAAGCTCCTTCTGCAGCGCTTCGACCTGTGCCGCTGCTTCCGTGTCTTCGCCGTCCAGCGCCGCAATGCGTTCCCGGAGCGCCGCCGCCATCGTATCGAATCGGGACAGATCGCTCTTGGCGTCCGCGAGGCGGTTCATTGCCTCCATGACGGCAGCCTTTTGCGCTTCCACCGCCGCTTCGCGCGCAGCAATGCTGCTGTCCGTCTGTTCGAGCTCCGCAGTTTGTTCGGCGATCTTCTGTTCAAGCGCGTTCCGTTCGCGTTCGCTGCCGTCGTCCGCATCGTGATCCGACAGTGCTTTGCGGATGCCGTCGGCCGCAGTCTTCGCCGTTTCGCGCTCCGCCGTGACGCGTGCGATCTCCTTCTTGGCGTGATCGCGCCGTTCGATCAGCAGATTGCTTTCGCCGACGTGCGATTCCACGCCCGAAAGCATTTCGATGACCTTGTTCTGCTGTGCAGCCGCACGTTCATCGATCTCACGGACCTGCGATTCGAGCTGCAGCGATTCGGCAGCCAGCGCTTTGTTGCGCGCTTCGTTGAACGCCAGCTCCTCCTCGAGCGCCGAGATCTGCCCGGCCAGCGCTTTTAAGCGTTCCTTTGCGCGGTCGGTCTGATACAAAAAGAGATTGACCTCGAGGTCCTTCAGCTCGTCGCGCAGTTTCAGATAGGTGCGCGCCGTCGCGCTCTGCTCCTCCAAAGGTCCGAGGCGTTCGCCGAGCTCCTTCAGCGTATCGGCGATGCGTTCCATGTTGCGTTCGGTGCTGTCGAGCTTACGCTCCGCTTCCTCCTTGCGCACGCGATAGCGCATGACGCCCGCCGCCTCCTCCAATGCGGTGCGGCGGTCGTTGGACTTGTTGGAAAGGATCTCGTCGACGCGGCCCTGGCTGATGATCGAGTAGCCGTCCTTGCCGATGCCCGTGTCACGGAACAGCTCGGAAATATCCTTCAAGCGGACGTTGCGTCCGTTGAGGCAGTATTCACTTTCGCCCGAACGGAACATGCGCCGCGTAACCGCGACCTCGCTAAAGTCGGTCGGCAGCTTGTGATCGGAATTGTCGAAGGTGAGCGTCACCTCGCACATCGACTGTGCCTTGCGCTTCTCCGTGCCGTTGAAGATGACGTCCTCCATCTTTGACCCGCGCAAAGCGCGCGCGCTCTGCTCGCCGAGCACCCAGCGCACCGCGTCGGAAATATTGCTTTTGCCGCTGCCGTTCGGTCCGATGACGGCGGTAATGCCGCTGCCGAATTGCAGCTCGGTCTTTTTTGCAAAGGATTTGAAGCCCGAAATATCCAGTCTGGTCAGTCTCATACCGCTTCCAACCTTTCCAGCGCGGCCTTGGCTGCCGCCTGCCCCGCGCTCTGTTTGGAATGTCCGCTGCCCTCACCGAGTATCTCATCGTCCAGCACCGCCTGCATCGTAAAGGTCTTGCTGTGATCCGGACCTTCCTCACGGACCAGTCGGTACAGAACCTGCTTGCCGTGCGTGCTCGCATGAATCAGCTCCTGCAGCCTCGTCTTGTAGTCTTTTTCGAATGCTGTCTCTCGGAAGTTCAAAAGCGGCAGCACGCGTCTGTGGATGAATGCGCGCGCAGGCTCTAACCCGCCGTCCAGATAGATCGCGCAGATCACCGCCTCAAACGCGTCGGACAGGATCGACGGTTTTTTGCGGCCGCCGGAAGCGTCCTCGCCCTTGCCGAGCAGCAGAAACGCGCCGAGATCGATCTGCTTTGCCGCCAGAAACAGCGCAGATTCGCACACAATCGATGCGCGGTTCTTCGTCATCTGCCCCTCCTTCATGTCGGGGAAGCGAAAAAACAGTTCCTCGGACACGCAAAGCTCCAGCACCGCATCGCCCAAAAACTCCATGCGCTCGTTGTCCCTGCCCTCACCCGAAGCAAAGGAGGAATGCGTGAGCGCGCGTTTCAGGTACGCGGTGTTTCGGAAGGTATATCCGATGTGTTCCTGCAATGCCGAAAGATGTTCGTTTGTCAGCATTTCGTTCCTTTCCGAAACCGTTTCCGAACCGATCCGCCGATCGTTTCGGAAGCGGCTCCATTCCCGTTTTTACCAAAAAACCCGCACGCCGAGTGTGCGGGTACGACTTGCCGGATTGCGTTTCTTACTTCTTCAGATAGCGAAGAATGTCACCGACGGTCTGCACCTTGGGCAGCTCCTCATCGGGGATCTCGGTGTCGAATTCCTGCTCCATGTCCATGACGAGCTCGACGATATCGAGAGAGTCCGCATGCAGATCCTCTACGAGATTGCTCTCCATAGTGATGGTTTTGGGGTCAATATCCAACTGCTTCGCGATGATTTCGCAAATTTTTTCGAATTCCATGATTTCTCCCTTCCGTCCGTTTGGGACGATTTGCTCTAAACGGTATTTTACCGAAATTCTCTTTGTTTGTCAATCCTCAATGTTCAACGTCGCGGCAAACGCGCCGATCTTTTCCGTTACGCCGCCGCGTACAAGCCGCGTCGCCTGCAGCAGACAGACCTTGACCGACTTTGCGTCCGAGCTTCCGTGTCCCTTGATGACGCCGCCGTTGACACCTAAAAGCGGCGCGCCGCCGTATTCGGTGTAATCAAGCTTCTTTTTCAGCGAAGCAAACGCGCTCTTTCCGATCAGCCCCGCCAGCTTGCCGCGCGTCGATTCCATCAACGTCTGCTTCAGCATCGTAGAAATCCACTTTGCCACGCCTTCGGTCGTTTTCAGCATGACGTTGCCGTCAAAGCCGTCGCATACCAGCACGTCGACCGCGCCGGATGTCAGATCGCGCGCCTCCACGTTGCCGATAAAGTTGACGCCCTCTGTCGTCTTCAGGCGCTGATGCGCTTCCTTCGTCAGCGCGTTGCCCTTCTCCTCTTCCGCGCCATTGTTCAAAAGGCCTACGCGCGGATTTTGGACACCCTCGACCGCCTCCAAGTACGCCGCGCCCATCAGCGCAAACTGTACCAGATACCCCGGCTTACAGTCGGTATTCGCGCCGCAGTCGATGATCTCCGTCACTGTCCCCGCGGTCGTCGGGATCATGGTGGCAAGCGCCGGGCGCTTGATGCCCTTATGCCGCCGGATGATCAGCGTCGCGCCGGTCAGGACTGCGCCGGTGCTGCCTGCGGAAAAAAGGCAATCCGCCTCGTGATCGCGCACACATTCCAATGCTTTCACAAGGCTCGAATCCTTCTTTTTCCGGATCGCCTCGGTGGGGTGTTCGCCCATTTCAATCGTTTCCGTCGTGAAAACCGTTTCGATCCGGCTGCCGATTTCGGGATGCGCCGACGTAAAAGCATTCAAAACCGCTTCGTCGCCGAACAGCCGAAGTATCACGCCCTCCGCCTCCGGCTCGTGTAAAAACGCGATACAGCCGTCTAAGATCGCCTGCGGCGCGTTGTCTCCGCCCATGATGTCGATTGCAAGTTTCATAAAACCCCTCTTGAAAATTTACGATCGTTCCGATCTTTTTATCTGCGTTATTATACCCCAAAGCCTGCTGTAATGCAAGAAAAAATAAGGATCTTGTCATGTTTACACTTATAACACAGTTTTGTTGCATCTGTATGATACTATGGCAATATCAGGAAAACTCAGGTGGTATTCTATGAAACGATTTCTCTGCGCCGCGTTTGTGCTTTTGCTGCTCTTTGGGTGCGGCCCGACGTCGGAGTCTGCCGCGACAGCCGTGCCGAATGAAGCGGCGTCCGCCGTGTCTTCCTCCGCTGATTTCGAAGACGAGGCTCCGTTTCTTCTTTCGGAGCATTGCGACACCGTATGGGCGGTTGCGGCGCAGCAATTGGAGATCGATCCGAGCGGACAGGCAAGGATGCGGTTCAACGGGTATTGGCTGACCCTCACGCAGGCGGAGGACAACACTTGCATGCTGACTGTGGAGCTCTCGGAAAACCGGTACAGCATACCGGTTTATGGACTGCGCGTTGCCAAGCTGCTTCTTTGGGCGGACGGCACGTCAGTGCGCATGGAGATCACCGAGAACCCCTACGGCGTCTTTTCGAAACCGAATGACCCCGATCTGCTGTTTTCCTATCTGGGGACATATCAGGAACATCATCCATATCGGGGTCCCTCCGTCTATCCGTCGGATCTCCCCGGCGAACAGCTGAATACAGATTGGCGGATGTGGACCGTGATCGGCGAAAAGGAGGATTTGCTGCTTCTGCACAGCGATGAAAACGGTCTGGTGCGCGGCACATGGGAGCACGGGATCGTCCGCGACGGAGGAAAAACCCCATCGGAATCCGTGACGCCCTGCGCGCTTCTGACGAACAGAACCGCCGCAGCGATCGTGACATATGGCGAGGACGGCTACGGCGAGGTGCTGCTGTTCGGAAAGACGGTCGGCGCGGACTATTACAATGAAAATGCATACAACTATTCATCCCTGCGGCTGCGTCCGGAGTATTGCGCATTCGGTACGCCGACGCCGGATTGGCGCGGAAATGCGGAAACGGGCGTTCTTTGGATCGTGAAGGAAAAGGATACCGATTCTGTCTGGAGCGATCCTTACAGCGTATTGGAGAACGGCGATTACACGCTCGTCATGGGCGTCGATCAGATCGTTGCGGATTATTATCTGACCCGCGGCGGATGGTCGCCGGTTGGCGAGCAAAAGAATTACGATCTTAAGCGCGTGTATCAAAAGGACGGCGAAGTGCTTGCGATCGTCTTTGATGAAGCGGATACGGATTTCGGTTTAAGCTATTGCGCGGTGGGCTATGTCTGCTATAACCCGGACGGCTCCGTGAAAGCGTGGGGCGGGCTGAAACCGCTCGATCACACACTTGTGGATCAATACGAGTATCGGCACGGCGAATCCGATTTCCTCGCAGCGTCTGACACGAGAGGATATTACAGCGACGATCACGGATATCTGTATTTTACGGACGATATGCGAACGGTTTATGTCGCGTCGTGGGCGGGCGATATTGCCTTCTCTGTCGATCCACTCCTGCCGATCGACAGCGGCAACTGACAAATCCATACGCGAATAGAGGCCGTTAAGAGAGTCCTGTCATGCTTGGACGTTCTGAACAGCCTCTTTTTTTGCGGAATCCGAAAAACGCTTGACATGTGCAATTATATTTTGTACAATCTAATTGAATCAAATCTAAAGGAGGTTTCTATCATGTCATTCTATGATTACACCGTTCTGGATCGCCGCGGCAACGAGGTTTCGCTGGAAACCTATCGCGGCAAGGTCGTTCTGGTCGTCAACACCGCCACCGGCTGCGGATTCACGCCGCAGTATAAGCCGATCGAGGAAATGTACGAAAAGTTCCATGAGCAGGGCTTTGAAGTGCTTGACATTCCCTGCAACCAGTTTGCGGGACAGACCCCGGGTACAGATGAGGAAATCCACGAGTTCTGCACGCTTAAATACAACACGCAGTTCCCGCAGATGAAGAAATCCGACGTCAACGGCGAGAACGAGCTGCCGCTGTACACCTACCTTAAGAGCCAGAAGGGCTTTGAAGGCTTCGGCAAGGGCGTCAAGGCCCTGGCCATGAGCGCGATGCTCAAGAAGATCGACAAGGATTACAAGAACAATCCCTCGATCAAATGGAACTTCACCAAGTTCCTCCTCGACCGTGACGGCAACGTCGTCGCGCGCTTTGAGCCCACCCACGACATGAAGAAGGTGGACGAGGCCGTCGCCGAGCTGCTGTAAGGCGGCAGGACGAGTCCCGACACAGGCGTCTTCTCCGCCTGACACGGCGGGAGGCCGTAATAGGGAAAAGAACGCTTCCGGACATTTTGCCCGGAAGCGTTCTTTTTTGCAGATCCCCGATCAGGCGCCGGCAAAGAGCTTGGCGATGCCGGGGATGATGGTCTTCTGGAAGGCGGAGACCGTCATGATCAGCACGAATAAATAGCTGATGGTCATGCAGATGCGCAGCGCGGTGGGGGCCTTGTAGCCCTCGTTCACGTCCTTGCGCCAGATCAGCAGCAGCACGAACAGGCCGCCGACGGGCGTGGCGATGGAGGTGGCGATGTTGGCGATGAGGATGAGCTGGGTGGGGGAGCCGTTGAAGCTGTAGCAGATGATCATGGCGAACACGAGGCACGCAAGGCAGCCGAATCGGATGAACTTCGTCTCGAGGCCGGTGTCCTTGTTGATGCCCGCGCCGAGCAGAACCATGCCGCGCTGTGTGTTGGCGAGCAGGGACGAGAAGCCAGCGCCGACGAGCGCAAAGCCCATGATGTACTTCGCCGCCCTGCCCATGATGGGCTCGAGCATTTCGGCCAGCTGCGCAGGCGCCTTGATGGAGAGCCCCTGCGGGTGCAGCACGATGGCGCCCACGAGGATGATCGCTCCCGTGATGAGCAGCACGCTGATGATGTGCACCAGCGCATCGAAGAACATGACGCCGTTGAAGAGGTCGTCGCTCTTCCACTTTTTCTCCTTGCCGAGATAGGTGGCATAGATGCCGGTGGTCACGGCGGCG
>CALFIV010000170.1 GCA_937877295.1 uncultured Clostridia bacterium | reverse complement strand
TGCCGTGCGAGTCGAGATAATCAAGCATTTTATCTTTGGATTCCTGGCGCTTGTAAATCATCACCTGATAGAGAAACTCGGTTTTGCTTTCAAACAGATTGTAAAAGGTTCCTTTGGCAACGTAACATTTGCCGGTGATCTCATCGATATTCACCGCAGAAATTCCGCCTTCTTTCAGCGCTCGAAATCCCTGCTGAATCATCTGAATGCGAAGTGTCGCTTTCTCCTCTTCTGAAAATTTGGCTCCCATATTTCCTCCGTGACTCAAAAAAGATTGAAAGTCATAGCAATGTCTTTATAATAGCACCAGTTATACGATATCACAAGGAGGAAGCGCTGCCATGAAGAAAAAATATACGGTCGCGGAAGACGGATTTGTCGGATACTGGCATCCGGCAGACGGGCATGCCGGGAAAGCGATCATTGTTTTTCCCGGATCCGGGGCGGATTATGAGCTGACAAGGAAAGGTTCCGAATTTCTGAGAAATGCGGGCTGGAGCTGTCTGCTGGTCGCGTTTGCGGGCTGGGACGGCTTACCGGAGGATCCGGTGCTGGCTCCGGTGGAATATGCCGAGAAAGCAATCAAGGTTCTGAAAGAGGCCGGCTATGAAAAGGTTGGCGCCTACGGTATTTCCGCAGGGGCGAAATATGCCATCACCGCGGCATCGCTTCTGCCGGATATCAGTCTGGTGATCGCCGCATCGCCATTTGATTACACAACGGAGGCTTTCAAGGGCACTAAAGCACTGAACCAATCCACATTCTCTTTCCGTGGGGAACCGCTGCCCTATGATCCCACAGTAACTCTCCATCGGAATATCCTCAGCGTTCTGCTTCGAACAGCATTGAACAAAAAATATGGAATGAGAAGAATGCTGCGGGGCTGCTACCAGGAGAATGTTCAGACGGAGGAAGCCCGCATCAAGGTGGAAAACATGCATGCGGATTTTCTGATGCAATGCCCAGGCTACGATGACTGCTGGCCGTCGGATGAGGCTGTGCCGCGGATGAAAAAGATTCTGGATGAAGCCGGATATCCTTATCGCGTGCAGGCAACAGTATATGAAAAAGGCAGCCATCTTCTCTGCGGCGATCTCATGGCGTCACCGGAATACCTGAAATCCATGAAAAAGATCTTACAGGCGGAATATGCGGATCAGGCTGCCTGCAACAAAGCCCGCGAGGACAGCATGAAAGAAGCGTTGGTATTTCTGGAAGGCTGGAAATAAGAACAACGATTATCAACCTGTTTCAAGGCAGAATCTTCTGCGCGGATTGTGGAAGGCCGATGTACCTTCATAAGCATCGGATGGACGGATATGAAAATCGTTGGTATGATCCTGAAAGTGAAGAAAGCTTTAATAGGGTGGCAACTATAGTGAAGAGTATGCTCATTATACTTATGCCAAGGTAAAGAAAATCGAGAAAGCCTCTCTATCATGCGATAAAGAATTTGAAGAAGCCATTGATGCAATTACAAATGTAGATGTTGAAGTTATAGAGTTTAGAAAAAGCCTAAAGAAGAGTCATTTCGTAGACTATCTATTTATTCATGACTCCATTGATGAATTTGTTGTTCCCCTAAGTCGAATGACCTATCTTATGGCAGTCTTAGATGAGAACCCAGCAAAGGAATTAGCGACAGATAACGAGGACAAATTATTAGTATTTCCTGCCAAACGGCGTGTTCCGGCCGCGCGCCTTCGTGTGCGGAAACCTCTACAAGGTCAAGTCCGAGTTGTAGAACGCAATGCGCTCGTTTATTTCGCCTTTTATGGCGTTGCATATCGGAGCGCTGATACGCGCTTTGAGTGCCGCAATTTGGAAACCTTGAATAAGCGTCTGTTCTGCGCTGTCGCAGTAGATTCCGGTTATTTGGTATTTGCTTTTCTGCTCCCGCACGAACGCCACAAACGCCTCGTCAAGCTGCGCCGGTGATAGACGCCCGTCCTTCACATTGTCGTGGTAGTATTCGTCCAGGACGACGACGCTTTTATATCCGGCCGTGAAACCGACGCACACGAAAGCGTGTGCCGACTTTGTGCCGCCGAAGTCAACGCCGATGGACGCCGAAACGATGTGCGGCGCAATGTCCAGTATGTATGGTTCCGGATCGTCGGCGAAGTCCTGGTAAATAACACCTTCGGCTGCCTGCGGCTGCTCATCATCCGCAAGGGTCACGCGCCCGGGAATTGCGAGCAGCATGAACAGCGCGATCGCAAAAGCCAGAACGTGCATTGCTGTTCGATATGATCCGTGTTTCATGGTATCCTCTCCCCTATGGGTTCGGCCGGCGTCGAAAACAAGCCGAGCCATGCCCATTTATACTGATTATGTTATATTCTCCTCGTTTCGGATTGCCCATATTCCGGGAGATAAAACATGGAGAAATCCTTGAAAAGATACAAAATTTCAACGAAATTTACGTTTTATGACAGGTTCGGAAGGCGAGCTTTCCCTTTGCTTGACCGTGTGTCCTTGCATCGCTGCCGCAAGCAAACGTAAAACGCCCGCCGGACGGACGGCAGACGCAATTCTTTCCGATGGATTCGCTTATCGGGTAAGCTCCACGATGTATTTTGGGATGACGGCGGTCGGATGGTAGGACTGCTTGGACGCCCTCAGCCCCGGATCGCCCATGTCCTCCTCGCGGTTGATGAAGGCGATGCGATCGGGCGCAAACCGCTGCGCCGACTGCTGCACGACCATCTGATACGCGCCGTGTACCGTCTTGTCCGCTTTTTCGATGTGCGTGAACAGCATGTCGCCGCAGATCTCGTTGATCGAGAAGCCGACGACCCTGCCGTCCAGAAACAGCGCGCCGCCGAACATGCCGTATTCGTCGAAGCGATCGAGCACCTCCAGAACCTTGCGGTTCTCTTCCTCTTCGTATGAACCGTGCGCGGCTGCCGCCAGATACTGCTCCACAAAGAACGCTCGGACCGCCGGGATATTCTCCCCTGTGATCGGCTCGAACGACCACGAAGCCGCGCCCTTCTCAAACTGATGCACGTGGTTGCGCTGGCCGCCGTATTTCTTGCCGGCAAAGCTGCGCAGCGCTTGCGCGTCGTAGATATAATCGCCGAAATCGGTCTGCTCCGTCACCGAGCGCACATGATTACCGGCCTGTAAGGCTTCGAGCAGGTGCTCCGGGATCACGGAAAACCGCAGCGTTTCCGCGCCGTCGCCCATGCGTGCATAGAGGTCCTGCGTCAGAACCGTGCCGTTTCCGACCGGCAGATTGTAATAGTACTCGCCTTCCGTCGTGTGCATGCGCGAGAAAAGCATGCCGTCCTCGATCGCATACTCGACGTTGAAGTAATCGCGCCACATCATGATCGTTCCGATCGTGTAGTCGCATGTTTTGGGGTTGATTCCGTCAAAAAACGGCCGGACCGTTTCGATGTCTTCCAATTGTAACCGTGTGAAATGCATATTTCCTGTCTCATCCGCTGTGCGGGCTTCTGTCTGCAATATTGTATCACAGATTCCGCCGCTTGACAATCCGGAATCCGCTATGCGCGCTCCGGTACGACGCCGACGTGCAGATTGTGCAGCATGTCCAGCAGATCCGTATCCGGCGAAAGCCATTCCTCCGCGCGGCTGTACGGAACGATGACCGGCATGCGCTCGTGGATGCCTTTGATCTCCGGATGCGCGTTCTGCGTCAGAATGGAGCAGCACGGCAGACGGTGCGCGTCCGACGTGCGGATATAGAGTCCCGCAAGATAGAGCGGCTCACGGTTTTCTGCATAAAAGGCGTATTTTTCCTTATGATTGCCATCGAGCTTCTTCCATTCAAAATAGCACGAAGCCGGGATCAGGCAGCGCCGCTCGTCTACGCTTGTGACAAAGAGCTGCTTTTCCTGCACCGTTTCGCTGCGCGTATTGAACACGGGCATCCCCTTGGTGGGATGATGAAAGCCCCATTGCATCGGGAACGCGCCGATGCGGCGGTTGAGCGCGGACGGCGCGATCACCGGCGCGACGTCAAACGGACGGATCTCTCCCGAGACCCTGATCGGCACGTCCATGCGCGCAGCAATGCGCGCCGCCTCGTCGATCTGCTCTTGAAGGCGCGCGTCCTTGATCTCTTCATCGATGTAATACCGTCCGCACATAGGTCTGCGCTCCGCTGAAACTGTGTATCTTATTATAAACGAATCCGCTGTTTCTGACAAGAGTCCTGTGAAACGCGAAAAAACACGTTTTTTCATGTTTACAAATTTGCATTTCTCTGTTAATCTATACATTAGGTATATACATGTCCGTATTGTCTTTCGCGGTTCACGACGCGAAACAAAAACGGACAAAAAGACTGTTAAGGGGGGATTCAATCGTGAAAGACACGTTCCGCGGCGGCGTGCACCCGAAGGACAAAAAAGAGCTCAGTCGGGAAGCGGCGCTGCGCGTCTTTGACGCAAAGGGAGACATGGTATTTCCGCTTGCACAGCACATTGGAAAGCCGGCGAAGGCCGTCGTCAAAAAAGGCGATATGGTGCTGGTCGGACATTGCATTGCGGAAGCGGACGGCTTTGTCTCGGCAAACGTGATCTGTTCCTGTTCGGGCACGGTGAAAGCGGTCGAAAAGCGCCGCACCATCTCCGGCGCAATGCAGGAATGCATCGTCGTGGAGAACGACGGCAAGTACACCGAATCGGGCACATTCGGCACGCGTGAGGACATCTCGGCGATCACCAACGAAGAGATCCTGAAGCGCGTGAAGGACGCCGGCATCATCGGCCTCGGCGGTGCGGGCTTCCCGACGCATGTCAAGCTCGCGCCCAAATCGCCGCTCGGCATCAAGTACCTAATCGCCAACGGCGCGGAATGCGAACCGTACCTGACCTGCAACGATCAGCTCATGCGCGGCAGCGCAAAGGAGATTGTCGAGGGCATGGAGATCGTACTCCGCCTCTTCCCGAACGCCGAAAGCGTGATCGCGATCGAAAACAACAAGCATGAGGCGATCGCCGCCATGCAGCGGGCCGCCGAAGGACACAGCCGCATCCGTGTGCTGGGGCTTCGCACCAAGTACCCGCAGGGCGGTGAGCGCAGTCTGATCAAGGTCATCGCAGGCGTCGATTACCCGATCACCATGCTGCCCGCGGACGTAGGCTGCATCGTGGACAACGTCGGCACGATCTACGCAATCGGCCGCGCGGTGCTCTATCGTGAACCGCTGTTCCGCCACGTTTTGACGGTCACCGGCGAGGCGATCCGAGAGCCTTCCAACTTCATCGCGCGCGACGGAACAAGCTTCCAGGAGCTCATCGAAGCCGCGGGCGGCATCAAGGAAGGCGTCGAAGCGAAAAAGATCATCTCCGGCGGTCCGATGATGGGCATTGCGGTCGGTTCGACCGACGTCCCGATCACCAAGACGACCAACGGCATTACGGTGCTCTGCGAAGACGGTGTGGAAGCAGCCGACAAAAGAATGACGGCTTGCCTGCACTGCGGGCGCTGCACCACGGTCTGTCCCAACGGGCTGATGCCGCAGATGATGGCGGACGCTGCGGACGCCGGCGACTATGAGCGCTACGAGAAAAAGCTCTACGGTCTCGACTGCATCTCCTGCGGTTCCTGCACCTACATCTGTCCGGCAAAGCGTCCGCTGACCCAGACGTTCAAGCAAGTCAAGGCAGAGATTATGGCGCGCAAGCGTGCTGCGCAGGCAGGAGGGAATAAATGAGTCAGCCTTTGAATCTTTCCGCCGGTCCGCACATTCGCGACCGCTGGACGACGCCGATCATCATGATGATCGTCATTCTGGCGTTGATGCCCACGACGATCATCGGCATTGTCGTCAACGCCGTCAAATACCACAGTCTCAACGCACTGTGGGTCGTGCTCGCATCCGTCGGCTCTGCCGTTGTGACCGAGCTGCTGTTCTGTCTTGCCACAAAGCGCAAGATCACGATCTGGGACGGCAGCGCAGCCGTCACCGGTCTGCTGCTCGCGCTGTGCCTCGCGCCGGAAACGCCGATTATTCTGCCGGTCATCGGCTCGGTGTTTGCGATTCTCGTCGTGAAATGCCTGTTCGGGGGCTTGGGCAAAAACTTCATCAACCCCGCGCTTGCGGCACGGTGCTTCCTTTCCATTTCGTTCCTCAATTCTATGACGAACTTCCCGCCCATGGTGGACGGCGTTTCCTCTCCGACCCCCATCTACGTGATGACGGAGCTGAAGGGCATGGTCAACATCACCGACATGTTCCTCGGTACGGCAAGCGGCGTCATCGGCAGCTCGATCGTCGCGCTGCTGATCGGCGGTCTCGTGCTGTGGGGACTCGACGTCATCCACGGCGAGATCTGCTTCTCGGTGCTCGCCGGCTTTACGCTGTGCCTCGCGCTGTTCGGCGGACACGGATTTGACCCGGGCTATCTTGCGGCGCATCTGTGCAGCGGCGGTGTGGTCATGGGCGCGTTCTTCATGGCGACCGACTACACCACATCCCCGGTCAGCCGTCTCGGCCAGTTCGTTTACGGCTGTCTGATCGGCGTTCTCGGCGCACTGTTCCGCATCTACGGTAAGGGCACGGATTCCTTCAGCTACTCGATCATCATTGCGAACCTCGTAACCCCGCTGATCGACCTGTATATCGTTCCGAAGCCCTACGCGTACCGCAGGGGCGGCGCACGAAAGGAGGCCTGACCGTGAATTCAACGTTCTATAAGAATTTCGTGAAGCCCGTCCTGACGCTGGCGCTGATCACGCTGATCGCGGGCGTAGCGCTCTCCACCGTATACACGGTCACGAAAGACCCGATCGAGGCGAACGAGCTTGCCAAAAAGCGCGCGGCCTATAAGGCGGTCTGCGAAGCGGCTGCGGACTTTGTCGACATCGACGCCGCAAATGCGGCGATCGCTTCGCAGGGCAGCGCATATGCGGACGGCACGTTCGGCAGTACCACGATCGACGAAGCTTACGCGGCAGTCGACGCAAACGGCAATGTGGTGGGATATGTTTTCTCCATCACCAACGGCAACGCCTATAATCCGCCGCTGAAGCTGGCGCTCGGCGTCGCGCCCGACGGAACGGTTCTGAAGATCTCCTTCACCGAGCTGAACGAAACGCCCGGCAAGGGCTCGAAGGCCGACGACGCGGCATTCAAGGATCAGTTCAACGGTCATGCCGTCGACGCCTTTGTGCTCAACGGCAGCGGCGAAGAAGGAATCGACGCCATCTCCGGCGCGACCGTGACCTCAAAAGCCGTTCTCTTCGCGGTCAACGCGGGTCTCGACTTCTTCCGGAATGTGATCATGGAGGGAGGCAACTGATATGAAAAACAAGTATCTCGAACGGATCTACAACGGCGTCATCAAGGAAAACCCGACGCTCGTTCTGATGCTCGGCATGTGCCCGACGCTCGCGCTGTCGGCCTACGCCATCAACGGCATCAGCATGGGACTGTCGACCATGGCGGTCCTCGTGCTTTCCAACTTCCTGATCTCCGTGATGCGCAACGTCATCCCCGATCAGGTTCGTCTCCCTGCCTACATCGTCATCGTCGCTTCGCTCGTCACCGTTGTGAAGCTGCTGATTCAGGCATATCTTCCGTCGGTGTATGACGCGCTCGGCCTCTTCATCCCGCTGATCGTCGTCAACTGCATCATTCTCGGCCGTGCGGAAGCATACGCGAACAAGCACACGCCCGGCCTCGCCGTCATGGACGGCATCGGCATGGGCCTCGGCTTCACCCTCGCTCTGACGCTGACCGGTATCGTGCGTGAGTTCATCGGTCTCGGGACGGTGTTCGGCTTCCGCGTCTTCCCCGAGGATTACGCCGTAACGATCTTCAATCAGGAACCCGGCGCATTTTTGACCATCGGTCTGTTTATCATCATCATGAACGCGATCGGCATCAAGACGCGTCAGCGCGAGCTCGTGGAGAGCGACGGCTGCGACGG
>CALFIV010000169.1 GCA_937877295.1 uncultured Clostridia bacterium | reverse complement strand
TCCGGCCCCATGCTCCCAAAGCACGTGCGCTACCGGACTGCGCTACACCCCGAAAGTCGCACGAACTTCAAGCGGCTTGATTAGAATACAACATTCCGTAAGAAATGTCAACACAAATTTTAGATTTTTTTTTGAAAATCGTTCAATGGAAGATGTGAAAAAAATTCGCGATCGGTTCAAGAACCTCGTTCAACCGCTGAATCCCGTCATTTAGACTTTTGAAATCAACGCTGTTGATATGCATCATTGCTTCATCTGCATCTTTGACGAGCGTATCGAGACCTCCGACAGCATCATGTATCTCGTTGATCGTTTCTTCGCCTGTGTCTGCTATGCTGTTCAGCGTTTTTCCGAGTCTCTCAAATTCGAGCTTTTCGACGTCCTCCGAAACGCGATTGATATTATTCCCTGCTTCCGTCAAAACTTCCGTCGCCATATCGATCTTTTTGATCAATACGCCTGCCTTTGAAGAAGCAACCATGACCGTTATCAGGATGATCAAAAGCGCAGCCATCGAGAAGACTGCTTTGATCCGATTGATCCGCAGATTTTTCCGTTCAAGTGATTTCAGATCGTTAATTGCTTGCAAAAGTTCTGCTTTCGCTTGTACAGGGTTGTTTTCCATTTTAAACCTCCAAATGCTGAGGGGGAGAAGAATCACCTTCTCCCCCGAGTTGTTCAGTTCAGATCAGCGCGACGCTCCAAAAGACGTTTCAGCATTTCATTTGCAGCTTCGAGCTTTCTGCGCTCTTCATTGACGACAGCTTCCGGCGCTTTTGCAACAAATTTTTCATTGGAAAGCTTGCCTTCCGCACGGGCAACCTCGCCCTTTACACGTTCGATTTCCTTTTCGATGCGTGCGCGTTCTTCGTCAAGGTCCACCAGAGAGGCAAGCGGAATATATGCTTCCGCGCCTTCACACACCAGATGCACATCCGTCTTTTGCACATCGCCGCGTTCACTTGCGAAGCGAATCTCATCTGCTCCGATCAGCTTCATCAGCAATCCGTTGAGTGATTCAAACCGTTCGGGCTCTGGCATGATCAGCTTTGCTTTAATCTTCAATCCAACCGGCACTTTTCGTTCTGCGCGCACGTTTCGGATGGCACGAATGACGTCTTTGATTGTCTCCATGCAGGCTTCCTCCTCCGCAAAGCGAACCGATTCCGGCGCTTTCGGCCAATTGCACAGCATAATCGTCTCTTCATGCCCGGGAAGTCTTTGATACAGCTCTTCCGTGATAAACGGCATAAACGGATGCAGCAGCTTCATCGAAGTTGACAGCACATAGAGCAGCACGGATGAAACGCGTGTTTTGTCTGCCGCGTCATTGCTGTACAGCGACGGCTTTGCGAGTTCGATATACCAATCGCAAAGCGTGCCCCAGATAAAGTCGTAAATCTTCTCCGCTGCGAGGTTCAGCTCGTATGCTTCAAGGTTAGAGGTCACATCACGAATGGTGCGATCCAGCTGCGCAAGAATCCACTTGTCCGCAATCGACAGCGAAGCTTCGTCAAAGTCCGTCGTCGTATTTTTTTCGATGTTCCTGAGCACAAAACGAGCGGCGTTGTAGACCTTGTTGCAGAAATTACGCGCTGCTTCCACCTTTTCCGGATAGAAGCGCATATCGTTGCCCGCGGCGTTGCCCGTGATGAGTGAGAAGCGCAGCGAATCCGCGCCGTAGTTCTCAATGATCTCCAACGGATCGATGCCGTTACCCAAGGATTTACTCATCTTTCTGCCGAGCGCATCCCGAACGAGTCCATGCACATATACGGTCTTGAACGGTTCTTCTTTCATCACTTCCGCCGCAAATGTGATCATGCGCGAGATCCAGAAGGTGATGATGTCGTAACCGGTGACCAGTGTGTCGGTCGGATAGAAATACTTGAGTTCCTCTGTCTCCTCCGGCCAGCCGAGCGTGGAAAACGGCCAAAGTCCGGACGAAAACCATGTATCGAGAACGTCTTCGTCCTGATGCAGCTTGCCACCGCAGTTCGGGCATTGATCAGGCGCTGTCTCTTCGCAGAACGTTCCGCCGCAGTCATCGCAGTACCAGACCGGAATGCGATGCCCCCACCAAAGCTGACGCGAAATGCACCAATCCCGGATATTCTCCATCCAATTGTAGAACGGCTTGTCAAAACGCTCCGGCACAAACTTGACCTTGCCTGAACGCACCTGTTCGATCGCCGGTCCGGCAAGCGGTTTCATATCCACGAACCATTGCTTGGAAACAATGGTTTCGATCGTCGCATGGCAGCGATAGCATGTGCCGACATTGTGCGAATAGTCCTCGATTTTCACGAGGTTTCCGCCTTCCTTAAGGTCGTTGACAATGTTTTTGCGACATTCAAATCGATCCTGTCCGCAGTACTTCCCGCCTGCTTCATTGATATGCCCGTCATCGGTGAACACGCGCAGAATCGGCAGATCATGCCGTTTGCCGATTTCAAAATCGTTCGGATCATGTGCAGGCGTAATTTTGACCGCGCCTGTTCCGAATTCCATTTCGCAGTACGCATCTCCGACGATCGGGATCTCGCGGTTCACCAGCGGCAGAATGACCGTTTTGCCGATGATGTCCTTGTAACGCGGGTCTTCCGGATTGACGGCAATTGCCGTATCGCCGAGCATCGTTTCCGGACGCGTCGTGGCAACCGTGATGGAATAGGATTGATCCGGCGCATCATAGCGCACATACCAAAGATGGCTATCCTGATTTTCGTATTCGACCTCGGCGTCGGAAAGCGCCGTTTTGCAATCGGGACACCAGTTGATGATGCGGTCTCCGCGATAAATCAAGCCTTTGTCATAAAGATTCTTGAATACACGCACAACGGCGCGGTTGCATCCCTCGTCCATTGTAAACCGCTCACGTTCCCAGTCACACGACGAGCCCATCTTCCGGAGCTGTTTGACAATCGTGCCGCCGTATTCTGCGCGCCATTTCCACGCGCGTTTCAAAAATGCTTCGCGGCCGATATCCTTTTTGGTTTTGCCTTCCTTCGCAAGCGCTTCCACAATCTTGACTTCGGTTGCAATGGATGCATGGTCCGTACCGGGCAGCCACAAAGTTTCATAACCGGACATGCGCTTATAGCGAATGATCGTATCCTGCAGCGTATTGTCAAGCGCGTGCCCCATATGCAGCTTACCCGTGATATTGGGTGGGGGTATCACAATGGTGAACGGTTCTTTTTCGGGATTCGGCTTGGCATGAAAGTAACCGTTGCGCTCCCATTTTTCGTACCACGCATGCTCCGCTTTCGCTGGATCGTAGGTTTTCGGCATTTCAATGTTCATACTCTGTCCTCTCATTTCAAAAAATACGCCCACTTCGTCAAAGGACGAAGTGAGCGTTCGCGGTACCACCTTTGTTAAACGGACGAATCCGTTTCTCTCTCTGTCGATAACGGGACAAACCGGAAGCGGCTACTCCGTTCGCCGCATCGGCTCAAAAGCGACCTTCCGCGATTAAAATTCCGACCGTTCTTCCAGCCATGGAACGGATCTCTGACGGATCAACCGCGTACTCCTCTTTTTCAAAGCCTTTTTGAGAATTCTATCACTTTTTCTTCGCTTGTCAAGCATTTATTGCGCATCTGCCCATGCGTCCATACGCTCGTTCAGCAGATCGAAATAGCTCGGTCCCCAATGCAGGTATTCTTTGAAAAATGCAATCTTGTCTCCCATTGCATTCCGATTTGTCATATCGAACAGCTCGCAGAAACCGCCGGAGTATTTGAAGAAATAGATCGGCTGGTCAATTGCGTAATCATAGAAGTCCTCTGCATATATTCTCGCATACTTTTTCTGATACCATTGCTGCAGATATTTCTCCAGATCATCTACGGTCGCGCCTTGCCCGTTCACCTTCAAAGAACAGATCGTTGCATGGATGATGGTGAAATACTCAGACAAAAATGTCGCTATCGCAAGATACCGGTCGTATTGCTCATGAATCTGAGCGATATTCCATTCCGCATTTGTCGACCAAGATTCGGCATAACCGTTTGATTCGATGATAAGCTGGAACTTCGGGATCGTACCAAGACTGTACTGGTAGGTAAACTGATACATGTGTCCCGGAAAGCCTTCATGCGCAAGAGTCGACATCGTATAATTATCTTGTTGTTTTGGATTCGTCAGAATGATGTTATGCTCGTAGCCGTCCAGCGCAGGCGTGAAATATGCCGCGGGTGAGTAATTCTCTTGCAGTTCCTTTGGCACTTCTACGTACGTAACTTCAACATCGGGCATCGGCGGGACGATTTTGGTCATTAACGTTTTCAGATACGCTTCATCCCCTTCGAGCGTACCGGTCTTAATAACTGTTCCGTTATCCAATTCTTCATAACAGTTCATCATTGCCGCATACAGCGCTGAATAGATGGTGACATTGCATTTCTCAAGGAACTCAATTTCTTCTTCCACAGTACGGTTGTTGGAGCACTCCGCTTTCATCTTCCAGCAATAGTAGTCGTAAGCCATGCCGCCCTGTTCGTAAGCGCCTTGACGCGCACGGCATTTCGGACGCAGTTCTTCCAGACCGTCGTGAAGAAGTTGATACGCCTGTACCCAAACCGTTCTCACGAGCTCATCGTTTCTTGCGATATACTCGCTGCGCTGCTCATCCGTGAGATATTCCTGCTTCTCCATTGCTTCCCGAAACGTACCATGCAGAAAGCTTGTTTCGGCACTGTCCGCAACAGATTGGAGATCCGAAAGGATTTCATCCAGCATCTCCTCGGTCATGAACAAACCGCGGTTTGCCCGTTCCTGTTCGAATGTGAGCACCTGTCCGAAGTAACGCGGCACATCCGACATCAGCGTCAGGTAGTTTTTGATATCCTGTTCATCCTTAAACGAGTATAGGCCGAAAAAGAACGGCATATTCATATGCAGTCCTACCCCTTCGTCAAGGGGTTCATAGTAATAGAATAAGTCCTTCGATTCGATCTCCATATCGAAGTAGCGGCAATATGTATCGTATGCAAACTGCAACTGGTCGGAAAGCAGACTGCGATCAATCGCACTGAGCTTTTCGCGCCATTCATAGCAATCCGCGACCCATTCATCATTCGCAGCTTCGGTAAACTCTCCGAGCGTGACCGGCACGGTGGATTCATCAATACCGAAATTTTCCGGATGTTCACAGAACTGATCCAGCGATGTGATATCGCTTGTGACATATTCCATAAACAAGGCTTCGTCAAGCTCCCAGAACGCGGCTTCCTCTTCAGCGCGCTGCGCGTCGGTTGCCTCCAGCGGCTCTTCCGTCGCTGTCTCTTCAGGCGCTTTTGTCGGGTGCGGTGTGTTCTGTGTTTGCGCTGTCGGCGCGGTTGGTTTTGTCGTAATGCAATTAAACCTGCAGGCAATGCAGGACAATAGCATTACAGCGGCAAGAAAGAACACGAAAATTCGTTTGAACACTTTCATGCGACCTCCTTTATTGATTTAAGAATTATAGCATCATGCAAATAAGGTGTCAACGGCACGCTTTGGAATCTGCTCAGCATCATTCCTCTTGCGGCAAATACGGTACTTGTTCTTTTGTCAGCGTGCTTCCCAAGATGCGAAGCGCCGTCCGGAAATCCTCCGGAATCGGTACGGTGAACGACATCAGTTGTTGCGTTTTCGGATGAAGAAATGTCAACCGATAGCCATGCAGAGCTTGTCCGTTCAGTCCGAGCTTCGGTGCTGCAGATCCATATACCTCGTCCCCGAGGATCGGATGCTTACAGTATGCCATATGAACGCGAATCTGATGCGTCCGCCCCGTTTCCAAAGCGACCTCCAACAGTGTCTCCGCGCCGAACCGTTCCGCAACATGCCAATGCGTGACCGCATGACGCCCGTTTTCAACAACCGCCATGCGCTTTCGATCGGTCTTGTGTCTTCCGATCGGCGCGTCGATCGTGCCGGAATCCTCCTTCAGATTTCCGTGCACAAGACAGACATATTCACGATGTGCGGCGTGTGATGCAAATTGTTTGGAAAGCGCTTCATGCGCCGTATCATTCTTTGCTACGACCAGAAGTCCGGATGTATAGCGATCGATTCGATGCACAATCCCAGGGCGAAGTCCGTTCGCGTCGCTCAGCGTCTGAAACCGATACAGGAGCGCATTGACCAGTGTTCCGCTCGTATTGCCCGGCGCAGGATGCACAACCATCCCTTTCGGTTTGTTGATGACGGCAAGATCATCATCCTCATAGACAACGTCGAGAGGAATATTCTCAGGCTCCGGCAGCGCAGATGCATCGATAACCGGCGCAAGGATGCGAATTGCATCCCCGGCTTTCACTTCCGTATTCGGTTTGCACGGACAATCATTTTTCGATACAGAACCGTTTTTGATGAGCTTCTGCAGCTTGGATCGCGTCAGCTCTGTGTTTTCGGCAAGAAATGCGTCAATCCGCTCTGCGTCCGTCTCCGCGATCAGCAGAATCGTTTCCGGATCATCCAGCGGCGCGTAATACTCATAGCGGATATTTCCTTCCTCCGCGCGGATCGCCGCCACCGTGCCGGAGTCGATCATCTCCCCGGCGAACGCCCGTGCGCTGCCATTGACACCGGTATACCGGATGTTGACCGT
>CALFIV010000168.1 GCA_937877295.1 uncultured Clostridia bacterium | reverse complement strand
CGCTCGACTTCGATTCGCTGAAAAAGGTCGGCGCGATGATCGGTTCCGGCGGTCTCGTCGTCATGGACGAGCATACGTGCATGGTCGAGGTGGCGCGCTTCTTTATGAACTTCACGCAGAACGAATCCTGCGGAAAGTGCGTGCCCTGCCGCGAAGGTACGAAGCGCATGCTGGAGATCCTGGAACGCATCACGGCAGGCAAGGGCGAGGAAAACGACATTGCGCTGCTGGAGGAACTGGCGGACACCATCTCCAACACCGCGCTTTGCGGGCTCGGCAAGACCGCGCCGTCGCCGGTCGTTTCCACGATCCAAAACTTCCGCGAGGAATACGAGGAGCATATCCGCGATAAGCGCTGCCGCGCGCATGTGTGCAGCAAGCTGAAGCGGTTTGTGATCGATCCCGACAAGTGCCGCGGATGCTCGAAGTGCGCAAGGAACTGCCCGGTCAACGCGATCGACGGCGTGCTGAAATCCCCCTATACGATCGATCAGACCAAGTGCATCAAGTGCGGCGCCTGCATGAGTAACTGTTCCTTCGGCGCTGTCAGAGAGGAGTATTGAGCCATGCAGACTGCAAATATGATGGAAGTCGACGGCGTACCGGTACGCATCGAAGGAGAAAGAAACCTGCTGGAAGTCATCAGCAAGACCGGCATCAAACTGCCTGTGTTCTGCTACCACTCCGATCTGTCCATTTACGGCGCGTGCCGTATGTGTATGGTGGAGGACGAGCGCGGACGGCTCATGGCTGCCTGCTCGACGCTGCCGAAGGCGGGCATGAAGATCAAGACCAACACGGATCGCCTGTTCCGCTACAGAAGAAACATTCTCGAGCTGCTGCTTGCAAGCCATTGCCGCGACTGTACGACCTGCGCAAAAAGCGGAAGCTGCACGCTGCAGGAGCTTGCGGCGCAGTTCGGCATCACCGACATCCGCTTTGAAAACAACTGTACGGCGGACAAGGAGGACGTTTCTTCATACAGCATCGTCCGCGACCCCTCGAAGTGCATTCTTTGCGGCGACTGCGTGCGCGAATGCAACGAGATCCAGCAGATCGGCGCGATCGACTTTGCGCATCGCGGATCCGCGGCGACCATCAGCACCGCGTTCGGACAGCCGATCCTTGAGACGGCGTGCGTGCACTGCGGACAGTGCGCGGCGGTATGCCCCACGGGCGCGATCACCGTCAAGGACGACACCGCCCGCGTCTGGAGGATGCTCGACGATCCCGAAACCTTCACGACCTGCGAGATCGCGCCCGCGGTTCGCGTCGGCATCGGCAAGGAGCTCGGACTCGGCGAGGACGAAAACGCCATGGGACGCATTGTTGCGGCGCTGCATCGCATGGGCTTCGACGAGGTATACGATACCGCCACCGGCGCCGACCTCACCGTGATCGAGGAGGCGAACGAGTTTGTCGACCGCATCGAAAACGGCGGCGTGCTGCCGATGTTCACCTCCTGCTGCCCCGCGTGGATCCAGCTTGCGGAGAAGCGTTACCCCGAACTGCTGCCGAACATCTCCACCTGCCGTTCGCCGATGGGCATGTTCGCGGCGGTCATCAAGGAGTATTACAAGGATAAGCTGCCCGAAGGCAAAACGCGCCATTACCACGTTGCTTTGATGCCCTGCACGGCAAAGAAATACGAGGCGAAGCGCGACGAGTTCAGAACCGAGATGGGACCGAACACCGACGACGTCATCACGACGCAGGAGCTGATCCGCATGATCAAGCGCTCCGGCATCATGTTCCACGAGCTGGAACCCGAATCGGTCGACGTGCCGTTCGGCTCCATGTCCGGCGCGGGCATCATCTTCGGCGTCACCGGCGGCGTTACGGAGGCCGTGCTTAGAAAGATCTCGTCCGACCGTTCGAGAACGGCTCTGGAGCAAATCAAGTTCACCGGCGTGCGCGGCATGGAAAACCTCAAGGAAGCGACCGTTTCGCTCGGCGGCAGAGAGGTACACATCGCGGTGGTCAGCGGGCTCGGCAACGCGAAAAAGGTGATCGAAGCCATTCGGGAGGGGCGCGCAAACTATGATCTCGTGGAAGTCATGGCATGCCGCGGCGGCTGCATCAGCGGCGCAGGTCAGCCCTATATTTCGCAGCGTCACCGCATCAAGCGCAGCGACGGGCTGTATCGCTCCGATCGTGTTGCGCTCATCAAGCGCTCGCAGGACAATCCGCTGATGAACGAGCTTTACGCGACCGTTCTGAAGGGCAGAGAGCATGAGCTGCTGCACGTGGACTATCTGAAACATCAGTAATCGACCGGGCAAGTACCCGTTCTGCGCGGACGGGTATTTGCCTTCCTTTGTCCCCGAAATCCGTCACGGCGGCGTATTGACTTTCGCATCAGGGCGTTTTATACTTATCATATGAGCGCGCTCATATAAAAACCGACCGATGGAAAACGGGAGGAAAAGACATGCCGAAAATCATACCGGAGCTGCGGGAAAAGCTGCTTTTTGCCGCGCGCAAACGGCTTTTGGAAGATGAAGCCCATGATTTTTCCACGCGTCAGCTTGCAGCGGACTGCGGCGTGGCGGCGGGAACCGTATACAACTATTTCCCCACCAAAGAAGCACTGATGGCTGCCGTCATGCTCGAGGACTGGCAGATCAGCCTGAACCGAATGGAAAAGGCTGCTGAGCGGGCGGAAAGCATTTCAAAGGGGCTTTCGGAACTGGAAGCTCTGCTGCGTGCGTTCTCGAAACCGTATCTGCCCGTCTGGCACAGCTATAATCACCCTGCCCCGCTGCCGGAATATCATACCGTGCTGATCCGCCAGCTTTCCCGCATACTGGATCTTTTGCTGCAAAGACAGGAGAAACGCTGCACGGAGACGGAACGCTTGAGCACGAAGCCAGAACCTAGGTACTTGGTGCGGACATCTTCGTCGGCGGCGAGGGCCTCCGGCGTGCCCTGCTGCAGGATGGTGCCTTCGTACAGCAGGTAGGCCCGGTCCGTGATGGCCAGGGTCTCGCCGACGTTGTGGTCGGTGATGATCACGCCGATGTTGCGGTACTTGAGCTTGGCGATGATGTACTGGATGTCCTCAGATCGGAA
>CALFIV010000167.1 GCA_937877295.1 uncultured Clostridia bacterium | reverse complement strand
TGCCCACATGTATTGTGAGAAGGTCCTCCCTGAAGCCGCGCGCCAGCATCCTGTGCCTGATGCCGACGGGGACGACGACGATGCGCGTTCGCTCCTTCACGTCCTTGAGCGAATACTCGGGCGCGAGCTCGACCTCGGCGTCGCCGATCTTCTCGGCTACGCCGTGTGCAAGTTCGATTATATCGGTCATGATGTCCTCCTTTCAGTCGGACAGGGGAATGGGGAACGGGGAACGCCCTCATCCCTCATCCCCCATCCCTCATACCTCATCCCTCCCATCAACGAGCAAAGTCTCGTTGATAGGCACATAGGCGAGGTCTTCGGCGTCCGCCCATCTGCCGTATGCCCACATGACGCGGACGCATCCGTCCGGGTCTTTGTCTATCCTGTGTATCGGCCTCGGGTCGTCCGGGCCGAAGCACACATAGACGATTCCGCCGTCGTTCTTCACGAGGTGCGCCTCGAGCCTCCGCTTCTGGAAATGCTCGCTCGTCGCCTCGAACCCGTAGCAGTCGATCTGTGTTTTCATCGGTCATTCCTTTCGTGTCAGATTTCCGGCGTCGGCTTATCGACCGCCTTCGCGTCCTTGCGCGAGACGAGGAACCTGTCCGCCGAAACCTCGGAGAACACCAGCGTCGCCGTCGCGCCGGCCTCGATCTCGCCGAATACGTCCTCGTCGTCGCTCTCGAAGACGAGCGTCGACGGAGGGAAGCCCCACTCCGTCGCGGCGGCCATCGTGATGCGGAGGATGAACGACCTCGCCCGGCCCGCGACGGCGGTCGGGAGGACGAACTGCACCGTCTCGCCCGAAAGCATGATGGAGTTGACGGCATGGTCTATGATGTTCGCGAAGCCGCTCGCAGAACGCGAGATAGCGAGCATCCTGAACGGAATCGCCTTGGCCTCCGCCTCCTTCGCGTCCGCTATCGCCGAGGCGATGTCGGGCGCGGGCTTGAGGAGCGTGAACGAGACGCACGGGAAGAAGTCCGTGCGGAGCGAACTCGTACCGTTGATGAGCGAGGCGAGGTAGCCGCCCGCGGAGCAGCCGAGGACCGTGATGTTGTCCACGTCCGCGTGGAGCACGTCGGCGTTGTCCACCACATACTGGATGCCGCTCTTCACGTCCTCGACGGTCTGCTCATAGGCGTTCGCGCCTGTGGTGTAATTGAGCTGCACCACGAGGTAGCCCTGTTCCACCCAATAGTCGTAGATGTTGCTGAGGTGGCCGTTGTCCACGAAGCGGAACGCACCGCCGGGGACAGCGATCAACACCGGGCGCGCGCCGGGCTGCTCCTTGAATTTGGCGTTGAAGGTCTGGCTTTCCAGGTCGCCGTAGGGGTAGTTCTCCCAGACGACGTATTCGCCGTCCACATAGCTGGCCTCGCCGGACGCCTCGCCGGAGGCAATGCCCGCGGCGGAGGAGCCGTCCTCCAGACCCACGACCACGCCGTCGCCGAGATTGCCCCAGTGTCCGGTGCCGTCGGCGTCGCACCAGCCGGCGAACGTCTTATCCGGACGCGTCGGCTGCGGGAACGGCGCAAGGTAGCAAAGCTGTTCGGACCAACCCGGGAAAGTGGTATAGTATTGCCCGAATAAACCGTCGTCATAGAATTGCAGACAAAAGTCGCTTTGTTCGACCAGCCAGACAACATGGATCTCCGCTTCATAGACGCCCTCGATACGCTGTGACACGATCCCGAGATCGCCGGCTGTCAGCGTTTTTCCGAGTGCGACCGATCCGATCGGATGCGGATCGGCATGATCAAAGTACAGGTTTTCGAGGTATTCCATACCGCTGTTTGCCAGCAGCACGTAGCCAAGCGCCGTATAGCCCTCTGCTGTCGGCAGCGGCGGCAATGTGTACTCGGTAAATGTCGACGCGTCGAGCGTTTCCTCTGCAAGAATATGCTCCGGATAGTCGCCCTGCGTCACGTACCACGGGTCAAACTCCGAGTAAACCACGATGTGAATCAGTCCCTCCAGAGGCGGCATCTCCGTCGGCATTGGCGTTTCGGTGGGCGCGGGCGTGGGCAATTCTGTCGGCGCGGGCGTCTGTTCGATCGATCCCTGCGGCGCGAATACCTGTGTGCTGTCGCCCTGTTCGGGCGTAGACGTTGCCTGAACCGTCACCGTTTCCTCCGGTTCGTTTACCGCGATGACCGGTGAAATCACGCCGAGGGTCACCAGACCTGCCGAGGCCAGATACAGCATGACCTTACGCACGGCGGAAGGCTTCTTTTCGGCCGCGGGCGTTTTGACCGGCGCAAAGCGATTGAATTCATCGGGCGGAGGTGTAAACTCCTTGACACGATCGTCCGAAAACTCCGGCGGTATTTGATTGAGCTCATCAATGCGTTTTCTCATAACCGAATCTCATCGGCGGCTTCCTTCCCGCCGTTTGCCGATCAGTAATTCAACGTCTCTGTTCTCTCCCAGATGTAATCAAAGTTCGCCAGCCGTTCGGTGATCGTGATCTGCGCGGTCGCGTGCGCCGGGAAGCTTTCCGGCCGCTGCATGACGAAGATGAACGTGCGATCCGTAAAGGTCCCGCCGTCGTACTCAAACGTTTCCTCCCGCTTTTCCACGCGGCACAGCGCATCGGGAATGCGCTCGCCGTCGACCGTGACGGTCACGCAGATCTCGCCGGGTGCAAGCTCCTTGTTCGGGTCCGTCGTAAACTGCAGCGTTTCCTTCTGCGTGCTGTATGCCCAGGCGGTGAAACAGCCGGGGAACGTATAGTCGTCCGGCTCTGCGCCGTCGTCGTGATACTCGATGCTGATGTATTCCTCTTCCGCCGGATCCGACTGCCGTATGACGGTTTGCATTCCGGCCGCCGTCGAATAGGTCACGGTCGCTTCCATGACCGGAGGACCGAACGCATCGCCGAGCGCTTCGATCTCGGCAAGATGACTGCCGTAGAAGCTGTTGAGGTCGATGCCGAAATATTCCTTCTTGCCTGCGGCGATCTCCTCCGCCGTCCAGTCATCCTCGAACACGCTGTCCTGCAGCTGTTCGGACCGGAGGCGCACATGCACGGCTGCCGTCTGCGCCGGATCGGTGAGGATCACCACGCCGTGACAGACCGAATGCGTGAAGAAATAGACGACCTGACAGTCCGGCTGCGATTCGGGTACCCCGCCTGATCCGTCGGACCACATGGCGTACAGCCTGCACGGGACATCCTTGCTCCAATCGCGATTCTCCAGCGTTTTTGCGTCGGGAAGCGGTTCAAAGAAGTCGAAATACGTTACCGCATCGACCGGATTTCCGTTGCTGTCGCACCAGCCGACGAACGTTGCGTTTTCGCGTTCCGGCGTCGGGAATGCCGCAAGATACAGCAACCCTTCGGAGTCCATCGGGAAGCCGACATGGTACGTGCCGAACAGCCCCTCGTCATAGAACTCAAGCACAAAGATGCTGTCGTCTTCCAGCCATACCGTATGAATTTCCGCTTCATGCACGCCCTCATCGTTGATCGGTACGATCGCAAGATCCTGTGCGGTCACCACGTCGGTCAGCGCGACCGAGCCGATCGCGTGCGGTGTAATTCTTCCGAAATACAGATCAATGAGATATGCCTCGCTGTCGCCGGCAAACAGAGCGTAACCGAGCGCCGTATAGCCGTTCCGTGTCGGAAGGTCCGGCAGCGTATATCGATCAAACGACTCGGCGTTGAACGTTTCTTCCGCAAGAATCCGGTTTGCCGGTTCCCCCGCCATGGCAGCTTCGATATCAAGAATATCAGAATACACAACGATGTGAATCATGCCGGTTAAGGACTCCGGCGTGGGCGTCGGCGTTGCGGTCGGCGTGGGCGTCGGAACAGGCGTTGCAGTTTCGGTCTGCACGGTCGGCGACGGAGTCTCCTCTATGGGGACGGCCGGCTGCGCTTTCGGCGACAGCACGCCGAGCACAACCACGCCCGCAGCAGCCAGATACAGCATGATTTTACGCAGCTTTGAGCGTTCCTCCTTCGGCTTTGACGGCCGCGGGAAGCGATTGAATTCATCGGGCAGCTCCGGAAACTCCGGCGCGCCGTCCTCATGGAATTCTGTCGGTATTTGGTTCAGTTCATGAACCCGCTTTCTCATTTCTGGTGAACGTCGATCTGCGGGAACGGGACTTCGACACCGAGCTCGCGCATACCGATATACAGGTCATGGTTGAGCGCGCGCGCACCCGCATAGATGTTTCCTTCGGCAACCTCGACGATGAACTTCAGCATGACCGCGCTGTCGTCGAGCTTGTCAACGCCGAGATACTCCGGCATGCTGCACATCAGCGGTTGATTATCCCGATAGATCTTCTCAAGCAGCGCCGGGATGTGCTTTTCCAGCGCGACGAGATCGGTCTCGTACGGGATCGGGAACTCCGCAACCGACTTCGAGGTGTTGTCCGAGCGATTCAGGATATTCTTCATATCGGAATTGTTAATGATCTTGACATTTCCTCCGACGTCGGTCAGCACCGTGGACCGGACGTTGATTTCGGTTACGATGCCGCGGAAGCCGTCGACCTCAATGATGTCGCCGATGTTGTACTGATTGTCGATCAGGATGAACATACCGGTGACGATGTCGGCGATCAGGCTCTCAGCGCCGAAGCCGATGATCAGGGCCAAGATTCCCAAGCCGGCAAGGATCGTCACGATATCGACGTTGAAGATCGTCAGCGCCACGCAGATGCCCGCGATAATAACCGCATAGCGCAGGATGTTTTTCGTCAGTGAGATCAGCGTGCGTACGCGATTGCTTTTCGGCTGGAACAGGCACAGTACAAAATGCAGAATGCCCTCGCCCGCAAACAGCAGCAGTAGAATCAAAATGCCACGCAGCGCGACCTTCCCGTTCAGCTGAAACTTCGGGAACTCCTGAAAGATATTCAGCTTGCGTCCGATGAAATAAATCAAAGCGGCAATGACCGCCAATACGACGGCGCGAATCAGCACTCTGTACTTATTGCTGACGCTGCGAGATTTCTCCGATTTCATGAACATATCCTCCCATGATTGATCAATAATAGTATACTATTTCTATCCTATAAAGTCAAGCACGCGCCCCGTATTGGGACGCGTGGCTGCGATCATTTTACATGGATCTGTCAGTATTGAGTTCTTCGGCGACAATATACAGCGGCCGTTCCTTCAATTCGTCGTACATACGGCCGAGATACATGCCGTAAACGCCCATGAAGGCGAACAGCAGCGCAAAGAGCAGCAGCCCTCCGTCGACCGCCCAGAGCCATTGCGGACAGGCCGCGCCGAAGATTGCAGTCAGAACAATCATCGCGATCAGCCCCAGCACGCCGAGCACCCCGAGCACGATCCCGACGCCGAACGGCAGTTCCAAAGGCTTCGATGAGAAGTTGAAGATTCCGTCGCAGGCGAGCTTGAGCATTTTCTTGAGCGTATACTTCGTCTTGCCCGCGGCGCGCTCCTCACGCACGTATTCGATCGGAACGGCTTCGAAGCCCATCCATGCGGACATACCGCGCAAAAACCGCGCCTGCTCGCGCATCTTCAGGAAGACGTCCGCAACCTTGCGGTCAATGAGCCGGAAATCGCCGGTGTCGAGCGGAATCGGATACGCACTCATCCATGAAAGCAGACGGTAATAGACCTTGGCGGTCAGCTTTTTGAACAGCGTTTCGCCCTTGCGTTTCAGCCGCTTTCCGTAAACAATGTCCGCACCGTCCTTCCACATCTCAACCATCTTCGGAATGAGCTCGGGCGGGTCCTGCAGATCGACGTCGATGATGATCAGCGCATCGCCCTTGGCGTGGTCCATTCCACAGGTGACTGCAAGCTGATGCCCGAAATTGCGCGAGAATGAATAGACCTTCACGGTTTCGGGATGATCCTTCGCGAGCGTGCGCAGCTCCTTCATCGTACCGTCGCGGCTGCCGTCGTTGACGTAGATGATCTCATATGGATGCCCCGTTGCCCGCATCGCCGCATCCATCCGGGCGTACGACTCCATCAGCACCTCTTCCTCGTAATAGACGGGGATAATCAAAGAAAGCATCTGTTCAGCCATTTCTGCCTCCAAAGTATCTTTTAATTTAGTATAGCCCAAAAAAGTTGTGGTTGCAATTCCCTTTTGCGGGATATATAATAACTTTAAATTCTATGCAAAGGAGTTTTTATATGGCAATCGTAACCAGTACCGAAATGTTTAAAAAAGCTTATGACGGCGGATACGCGATCGGCGCGTTCAACGTCAACAACATGGAGATCGTCCAGGGAATTACCAACGCGG
>CALFIV010000166.1 GCA_937877295.1 uncultured Clostridia bacterium | reverse complement strand
TTCGTACGGCGTGTTGCCCAGCGCGTTGCCGCCGAGGGCGATGACGAGTTTCTTCATATCTAAATTCCTCCTGTCGTGCCAAGCACGTTACTTACCGCATCCATTATAGGGTGCGCCGCGGTCCTTGTCAACGAAAACACACGGAATATATCGTTGCAATCCGTACGCTTTTACGGTACAATATCGGATATGGAACAGTTTTGGACATCTTTCAACATCGTCGTACCGCTCGTGCTGATGATGGCGACCGGCATCCTGATCCGGCGGGTCGGGCTTGTCTCCGAGAGCGCTTTCCGCGTCATCAACCGCATCGTCTACTACGTCGGCATTCCGACGCTCGTGTTCCACGGCGTCGTCACCGACCGGACGCCCGCGCGGCTTTCGTATGCGCTGTGGGTGGCTTTGAGCGTGCTCGCCGCATTCATCCTATCGATGCTGCTTGCCCGCGTGCTGACAAAGGATTCCGCAAAGCGCGGCACGCTTGCGCAGGCGGCGTACCGCAGCAACGACGGCATTTTCGGGCTTGCGGTCGCGTCGGCGCTTTTGGGCGAGGGCAATACCGGCACGATGGCGTTTACGCTGGTCATCTCCGCGTCGCTGTTCGGCATCACCGGCGTGCTCTGCTACGAATTGAACCGCGGCGGCAAGGTAAAGCTGTGGAAGGTGCTTCTGAACACGGTGAAAAATCCGATCCTGATCGCGGCTGCGCTGGCATTTCTGGTTCGCCTGACCGGCGTCACGCTGCCGTACGTCATTCTGAAGCCGATCGAGTACTTCAAGAATATGTGTACGCCTCTGGGCTTTCTCGTGCTCGGCGGCGTGCTGTCGTTCCGCTCTCTGAAGGAGGACTGGAAGCTGGTCGCGGTCGTCAGCGCGGTCAAGCTGATCGTCTTTCCGGTGGCGGCGTGCTCGCTCGCGTACTTCTTAGGCGGGCTCAGAGGCGCAGAGCTTGCCTCGATTTTCATCGTATTCTCCGCGCCGACCGCCATGTCCTGTATGCCGATGGCAAGCGAGCTCGGCGGCGACGTGAAGCTTTCCGGCGAGCTCATCGCGGTCACAACCGTGCTTTCCCTGCTCACCGTTTTTCTGTATCTTACCTTTTTCGGAGGAATTCTCGCATGACCGAACGGCTTTATCTTCTTGACAGTATGCTTTCCTCGTTCGATGCAACGGTCGTTTCGTGCGAACCGGCGGACGGCGGATACCTCGTGGAGCTCGATCGCAGCGCGTTCTTCCCCAACAAGGGCGGACAGCCCTGCGACGTCGGATCGCTGAACAATGTCAGCGTCAGGGACGTCAACGAGGTCGGTGAGAGGCTTTTGCACCGCATGGACTGCGCGATCCCCGTCGGGACGGCGGTGCACGGCGAGATCGACTTTGCGCGCCGGTTCGACATCATGCAGCAGCACACGGGCGAGCATCTGCTTTCCTACTGCGCGTGGAAGCTGTTCGGTTCGCAGAACGTGGGCTTCCATTGCGCGCTGACCTATTCCACGCTCGATCTCGACAAGCCGGTGGGCCATGAGGGGATCACCGAAATCGAGAACCTCGCCAACCGTCTCGCTGCCGAAAACGCGGCGGTCACCGCGACGGTCTACGAAACGGAGGACGATCTTAAGGGCATTCCGCTGCGCAAGCATGCCGAAGGGTTAACTGCGCCGATTCGCATCGTGACCATCGAGGGCAGCGACGCCTGCACCTGCTGTGCGCCGCACGTCAAACGCACCGGCGAGATCGGGCAGTTGAAGATCATTGAGGCCGTTCCGTACAAGGGCGGCACGCGCTGTACCTTCCTGTGCGGCATGCGGGCGCTTTCTCACGCGCAGACCATGCAGGATACGGTGGCGGCGATTGCGCTGCGCTTCTCGACCTCCCGCGATTCCGCAGAGGCTGCGGTCATCAAGCAGGGCGAAGAGCTTTCGGAAACCAAGAAGGAGCTTCGGCAGGCGTACGCCGCGCTGGACGGATATCTTGCCAAAGCGCTGATCGCCGAAGCCGAGGACGTCAAGGGGACGAAGCTCATCGTGCGCGTGCTTGAGCATGTGGACGCAAAGCGGCTGAGGACGCTCGCCTCGGCGACGATGAACGGCAAGGCTCTGACCGTCCTGTTTTCGGATACCGGCGACCGTATCTCATATCTGCTGGCGTCAAACGGGATCAAGCAGGATATGGGCGTGCTGATCGGTGCGGTCAACGCCGCCATGAACGGCAACGGCGGCGGGCGCGGCACGCTCGCGCCGGGCAGCGCCAAACGGCCTTCCCATCTTTCGGAGACGGTTGAACAGTTGAAAACGTATTTCAAAAACGCGCTGCTGCACGCGTGAAGAGACGGAAGAACATGCCTCTTTTGATGGAGTGCGTATCCGTGGAGATTCTTCGACGGCTTCGCCGTCTCAGAATGACAAGACAGAGGCGTTGCGTCTT